>JBEGTV010000018.1:0-14203 GCA_041179225.1 Deinococcota bacterium
AATTTCCAAGTTACGGCGGGTTCGGTTGCTAGTGCTACTCTGAACATTAGCACTGGAGTCGAAGCTGTAAATTCAGCTAAAGCTAATCCAGTGCCGCGTTTATACCGTCGTGATGGAACATTCTGGCGGTATGTGGATGGACAAACCACCAGTGGCGGTAAACTTTCTGCTACAGTTCAAACCTATGGTGTTTATGGTGTACTGAGCGGTGTTGCTACGATTAAGGATATTATCCTCACCCCAAACCCCGTTAATTTAACCGTTGGTCAAACCCAACAAATGACAACTTTGGTACGTGACAGCTTAAACCAACCCATGCCAAGCGTGGATAGCCCCGTTACTTGGCTTCTCGAGAGTCAAACATTTGCAGGTGCAGTGCCACAAGCCCTTGTAGTCGTTGCTAACAACACCATCAGTGATACCGGTTTATTCACAGCTAACAAGGCAGCAACCGATAAAATTATTGCCACCACTAACCAAAATGTTGAAGTTCGCGTACCAGTTACGGTAACGGCTGTCGCAGTCGAACCAGTCAAGCCCGCCACCAAATAAAGGAGAAAATCATGAAAAAATTAGTATTGGCTGGTTTGCTGTTTGTCTCGAGCCTCGCGCTTGCCCAAGCGGATTTTAGTAAGGGTCTGGCAGGTGTGATTCAAACTTTGGCTTCAGAAGATATGTTTTTTACAGGCATTGAAATTCCAACCCTGAAAAAACTGATGAGCAACCCAGGCAAAGAAGAGACCGTGACCTATAACCTCAAAGACGCAGGTGGATTTGAAATGAGTTACAAAGTCAAGAAAAGCCAAGGCTTTGTGCAGATTTTTGAGAGCAAGATGACCTATTGGGTGACTTTTTCTGCCTTCCTGACCTCAGATGATATTTTAGTAGGCATGGTCACCAGCGCCCAAAAAGCCAGCAATGGACGCGGCAATGACCTCCAGTTTTTTAGCATTGCGAAGAAAAAGCCAGTCTCGCCGGTTGGTGCAAAATGGTACAAAGCTGTGACCGATTTTGCCAATGGCAAATGCAAAGTGCCAATCGAGAACATTCACTTTGAACTTAAAGAAAATGCCGACGACATCAAAATTTCGGGCTTTGACATTTTCTTAACGGGCAAAAAATATACCCTGAGTGGCGTGCTGAAAATTGGTGAAAAAGGCGAAATCACTTTCGACCCGAAAACTGCCAAGTGCTAAGCATGAAAAAGCTGTTCTCGAGTCTGCTGGTTTTGGTTTTTGCTCAGCTTGGTCTAAGTCAAAATACTGACTTAGGTTCGATTATCACGCCAACAGGTAATATCTTTTGTCGGGTCGAAAAAATCGCGGGCAGTACCCTACTCACTTGCCAAGTCTCGCAAAGTACGGCGGTTATTCCGCCAAAACCCAAAGATTGCAACCTCGAGTGGGACTATCGTTTCCTCATGGGTGAACGCAGTAAGCCAGAGCGGGCTTGTTATGGTGATGTGCTGTATAGCCCAAGTCTCAAGCGGCTCGAGTATGGACAGACCCGTAAAATCGCTGGCTTTACTTGCGACCTGACCACGGCTCGTTTGCGCTGCGTTAATCTTGACAAGCATGGGTTTGAACTCTCAAAAGCTGTTCAGAAATTGTTCTAACTCAAACCTCGAGACACAGGAGAAAAATGAAAAAAGGCTTACTGGCTTTATCAGTGCTGGCTTTAACAGGTGTGGCACTGGCACAATTTAATCAGAATCGGAATTTACCAACCAAATTCCCAATTGACTGCCGTGGGCTTGATCGCCGCCCAGCCAGTCCAGCCGAAGCAGTACAGAATTGGAATTTTCGCTGCCAGCGTGTAGCAGACCAATGGGGTAAAGGAGCGCGTTTTGGTACAGGCATCGGACCGGCGCAGCTTATGACTGGGTTTCCAACCAAGCCCGGCTCGAGCCGTTATTACGGTGGGTTTTTAGACAACACGAAGCGCAAAATCTACATCGGTAGCACTTGGTCAGATAACCGCGATGTTGGTGGCAACCCAGACCTGAAGAACTTCGGTGTGATTTACGAAGTTGACATTGACTGGTCTAAACCAGAAACCGTAGGCAACCGCAAAGTGATAAGTGGTAAGTACCTAAGTCGTCAGGGCGATGTGGATGTTGGCTCTGGCGATACCTTACGCACGGTGCGAACCATCAAACGTGGCAAGGACGGCATGTTTTACGCCTTTACATATGATTCAGGCAACGTGTCCACAATCATGAAAGTAGACCCTACATCCGGAAACCGCACCACTGTCTGGACAGAAAAAGCCATTTTGTACTCGGATAAAACCGAGTTCCCCAAAGACCAATGCGAACAAGGCAGTGTGCCACAAGCCCCCGGTGTAATGGGCAGTGTGCCAGCTAGCTCGAGACGCTCTAAACAAGTCAACACTGGTTTTGCCCCATTTGAAATGAACCCAGTCACAGGCGAGTTCTACCTGATTCCTATTCCCGGCACAGGTCCTTTTGGGATTATGAAAATTTCACCAGATGGCAAAGAATGCTCATGGGTGACACGCATGAAAGCTCAGGGTAATAACCGTTACACCGACAACGCCGAGAACAAAGCCAAACCAGATTTTGGTTTGCCCAACGGCAGTGGTCCAAGAGGTACAGGCATCACCAACATGACTTTTCCTGGTACAAACATTTATTTCCACGAAATCAAGGGTAAGCAGTGGCTCTATGTTTCATCCGGTAACACCTACTGGCGTGCCGATGTTGAAACTGGCAACCGTGAATTGGTCGTACAACAAGAACCCGGCGATTCGTACAGCGTCTTCGATCCAGTTCGCAACTTCTTGTGGACTTCTGGCACAGGCAATGGCTCGGGAATTGCACCCGTTACCATCAACAACGAGGATGACCCTAAACTTGGTGGGAATATTTTCTGCCTTAACCCGACAGCCGCATGGTTTCAGTGCATCCGAGGACCTGGCGAAGCAGGACCACTCTTGCGTGGTGGAATTTTCCTAGACCCATCAGATGGCAATTTAATCATGGCTCACGATGCGGTTGGTTTGGTTCGTATCGAAGTAGCTACAGGCAACACGTATACTTTCTCGTTGTAGCACACGTATACTTTCTCGTTGTAGCACACGTATACTTTCTCGTTGGTCATCAACCCCATGCAAATGTGCTTTTCATGGGGTTTTTATTGTCCCTCGAGACTAAAAACCCAACCGAAATATAAACACTGTCTTAAACCAGATTTCACCTTTCCTAGTCAAGCAAGCCTTACGATAGGCTTATGCGTGTTTTTCTTGGAATTTTACTTTTGGGACTGAGTGCCTGTGCTTGGCAACCATCTGGGTACAGTATCTCGGATATTGTGCTGTACGGAATTCAGGAACGCCATACTATTTTTTACAGTAAACTCGAGGCTGGGGCAACACGGGCTTTGCAACTCGAGAACAGCACCATTACGCTTGGTGGCACAAGTCCAATTGGGGCATTAGCCGTTCCGACTGCCTCGAGTGTCAATGGGGCGGCAACCCTTTTAAGCCGTGCAAAAACGATTCGTGAAATCATGTCCGTGGCAAATATTCCGCTCACTTCTGACTTGAGTGTTTTAACCAGAGATGCCGTCCAAGCCCTCTATTACTTTGATGGCAAAAAGTGGTTCGATGTTGGCAGCCGCGACGACCTAACCCGCGATTCTAAGTTGCGTCTCGAGTTACGCGAACGAACCGCCAATTTGCGTGGTGTGGGTAATCTTAGTTTCGGCGAAGCTGACGCGCTTCAAGGGTACTTACAAGAAAAATATAAGCAACCCTTAGCTGTCGCCCTGCTCGAGTATCCTAATATTCCCGATTCGTACTTGAACCTCACACCGCGCCCCGATGCGGTCAACTTAACGGCTTTATACGTTCAAGTCGGTTTGCCAATAGATTTACTTGGTGGTTTTACCAATACCGAACCATTGGCGTTACGCGCTTTAGCCAGTGGTGGTAATGCAGCTTATAACAGCCCTAATCCATTGTTGCGATGGGACACCACCAGCCAAAGTTTTGCCAACACATGGAAAATCATGAATGGCAATCAAATCCCCTTGCCAGCCGCCCCAAGTCTCGAGTTTAACCGCAGCAGCGCGATTAGTTTCTTTATGGGTCAACGCCCAACTGGTGGTTACGGTGTTGCCATAAGCAACGCCCGAATTGACCGTGGGGTATTAACATTGCGGCTCAATCTAAGTGAACCAGCACCTGGCAGACTTGTGACCCAAGCTATCACCAGCCCATTTGTCAGTGTGTTGCAAACAGGTGGAGCAAAATTTGAACGGGTGATTGCGGTCAACAACGCCACAGGTGTAGTTCTGGCGCAAATCGAGCGCCCCAGCAATTAAGCCACCTGATAGCCTTGGGCTTGCAGCTTAAAGAGTTGGGCGTACATCCCGCCACTTTGTAGCAGTTCTTGGTGCGAACCGCGTTCAGCAATCACACCCTGCTCGAGAACCACAATTGTATCGGCTAAACGCACGGTGCTAAAACGGTGCGAAATTAAAACCGTCATGCGGTCTTTGGCTTGGGCGCGAAGTGCCTCGATCGTGTCAAATTCGGCTTGGGCATCTAAAGCAGCCGTGGGTTCATCAAAAACCAGCACACTGGCATTACGAAAATATAAACGTGATAAGGCAAGGCGTTGCCATTGTCCGCCCGACAATTGTCTGCCGCCTTCAAACATTCGCCCCAGCATCGTGTCGTAACCCGAAGGTAAATCCTGAACAAATTCGTTTGCACCGCTTTGTAAACCAGCTTTTTCGATTGCGCTTGTGTCCTGCATCTGCTCGAGTTGCCCAAGTGCCACGTTTTCTCGAGCCGTCATTTGGTACTGTCCGTAATCTTGGAAAATAATACTCATTTCGCGTTGCACACTGCGTGGCGAGTACAAACTGGCATCCTTGCCGTTGATTAAAATTTTGCCCGAAGTTGGTTCAAAAAGCCGAGTTAGGAGCTTAACAATTGTGGTTTTCCCCGCGCCATTTTCACCGACTAAAGCCAGCGCTTGACCCGTCACAATCTTAAAATTCACGCCTTTAAGCACATCCCGATTAGTCAAAGGATAGCGAAATGCCACATTCTCGAATTCGATACTTTCGATGCGTTCAGACCAAACCAAACCCGCGTTTAAGTCGCGTTGCGGTAACTCGAGAAATTCAAATAAATTCCGCATGTAGAGTAAACTCTGGTAAATGTTAGAAACGCCACTTAGCAAACTCGAGAATTGCGCTTGAACTTGGGACAGCCCACCAATAAAAAGTGCAAAATCACCGACAGTAATCGCGCCAACTGCCGCCCTTGCCAGTACCGAAAGGGTTGCCACACCAATCAGCAGACTCGAGAGTAAACTTGCACCAAATGTCCAACCGGAACGGCGCACAATTAAAGGCACAAGTTGCGCCCTGAATTTCTGGTAATACAATTGCCAACGCTCGAGCAAATACGGTTCAAAGCCAAATAAACGCACTTCTTTGACCAAGGCATCAGAAGTTAAAAGTGTTCCAAGATAATTCTGCACCCGAGCATCTGGGGTGCGGCGGCGAATCAAACGATACGATTCTGCCCCAAAGCGATTTGAGACCACCACACCTGGCAGTGTCGCCACCAACGTCAAAAGCAGCACCAACCATCCCAACTGCGCCAGCAGTACACCGATTGAACCCAAAGTAATCACGGCTTGAACCAATGCCAGCACTTGCGAAGCCACGTTCATTGGACGAAAACCAACTTCGTTATAGGCATTTTTTAGGGCATCGTAAGTCTTGGCATTCTCGAACTGCTCGACCTCGAGATTCGCTGCCTTACCCAGAATTTGCATGGTAATACGATTCTGCAAAGCATCGCCCAGCAGTTCTCGAGACGCACCCTGTAATGCCCCAAGCAGCACCAGCAGCGCCCCAATACCGACTTGAATAGCCAGTAAGGTCGTTAGCGAACTCAGACCGCCTTCGAGTTTACCTTGGGTTGCCAATGCCACAGCATCCAAGAGCAATTTGCCAATCCAGAGGGTTGCGGCTGGCGCAAACGCAGTCAGCAAACTCGAGACTAGAATGATACTCGAGTGGAGCGCACTGGCTTCCCAGACGAGGCGCAGGGTCGCCAGTAAATCGGCAATCATTTGCTTAGAATCTATTTTTGGTTCACTGGGTTTGGTTGGAGAACTCACACTTAAAGAATACGCCAAACAGGTCACAGAAAAACTTGGGCAATAGTGGCATGTCAAGAACAGCAGAAGCCTTAATTTATATAAAAAATCCTTGATTGGCTTTGAAAGTTTCATCTTCAAACTGATGAATTAAGGTCTCGTAAGTCAGGAATTTAATCCGCGAACGAATGTCGGAAAAAGCACTAATCCCAAGTTTAGCTTCAAACTCTTTGCGTCGTGCCTGTGCCGCCACAATCACCATTTTTGCCGCAAAATCTTTGAGGTCAAAGAACTTTAGTAAACTATTTTGAATGTCTGTAGAATGCTCAATTTCAAAAAATGTGTCTGGCATCAGGCGTTCATTAAACCAAATTGCATCTATGGTTTGACTGCGTTTAACAAAGGCTTCATAACTAAAATGGGGCATGGTGTTTAAGGAACGAACCTCTGCTATTTTCTTATTCAAAAACAACTTGTTCTTATCTTGATGTGGCGCAAAAGTATTCAATTTTCTTAAATTACCCAATTCCAGCACAATACCCTGATAGTACGAATGGGTATTTTCTTGAAGCAGAACTTTATTTTTTGCTTCATTTATGGCAGGCTCGAGTAATTGTAGCTTGCCTCGGTGAGATTCTAAAGCCCATAAACCCGGACGCACCTTAAATATAAGTGGATGCTTTTGGACAATACGCCGAATCGAAGCATGAGGTGTTTTTGTTTCCCAAAGGCACTCTTTTATCTTTAATACCTCGGTGTATAAAGCCGCAAGTGTGGCAATTCCACCTAATTTTTCTAAAGTCAAAAGCACAGCCTGATGTTGTTTCATAGACACGTTATACTACCTTAGATGAAACCATTATCTATTGCGACCACAAAACTCAAAGCCTCGAGTACCGTTGCGGTGACGGCTCGAGCCATGGAATTAAAACGTTCTGGTGTAGACATTATTTCGATGTCGGTGGGTGAACCCGACTTTGATACCCCCGAACACATTAAAGAAGCAGCAAGGGAAGCCCTTAAATTAGGTAAAACCAAGTACACCCCAAGCCTTGGTGTGCCAGAACTGCGTGAAGCGATTGCTGCTAAGTTTAAGCGCGAAAATAACCTCGAGTATGGGATCAATCAGATTCAAGTCACGGGTGGTGGTAAACAAGCCCTGTATAACGCTTGTTTTGCCCTGATTAACCCTGGCGACGAAGTGATTATCCCAGCCCCTTTTTGGGTCACATACCCCGAGCAAGTCCAGATGTTTGGCGGTGTTCCGATTTTTGTGGATACCGATGCGGATAATGGCTATCAGTTGGAACTCGAGGCGCTCGAGAAGGCTGTCACGGCTAAAACCAAGATGATTATTCTCAACAGCCCAAGTAATCCGTCGGGTGTGGTCTATTCCGACACCACCATCGCGGGGATTATGAAATTGGCAGACAAGCACGACCTTTGGGTGATGACCGATGAAATGTATGAACACATTACTTACACAGGCGCATTACCGATTAGTGCTGGAACATTCAACCCTGAGCGGGTGATTACGATTAACGGCGCAAGCAAAGCCTATAGCATGACAGGCTGGCGGATTGGTTTTGCGGCTGCGCCAGCGCACGTCATTAAAGCCATGGACGCGATTCAAGGGCAAACCACCAGCAGTGCCAACAGCATCGCGCAGTGGGCAACGATTGCTGCCCTAAACGACAGCAAAGCCTATATTGAGAGTGCTAGAGCCGCTTTTTTTGAACGCCGCAATGCAATTGTGGCTGGCTTAAACGCGATTGGTTGCCCAACCCCAACCCCAGATGGTGCATTTTATGTGCTGGCAGACACTACCCGCATTCACAGCGACGAAACCGAAGCTGCCAGAATGATTCTCGAGCAAGCCAAAGTTGCGGTTGTCCCCGGTACGGATTTTCGGGCATTTGGCAAGGTGCGCCTTTCTTATGCCTGTAGTTTGGAGCAAATTGCCGAGGCAGTACGGCGCATTGGATTACTTACGGCTTAAGGTTGTAAGTTAAATACATTTCGTCTTTGAAAAAACCGATTTTTTCATAAACACTTTGGGCGGTTAGGTTATCGGTGGCGGTGCGAAGTCGTAAAAATACCGATTGCATTTTTAGGGCATGTTCTCGAGAAGCCTGAATTAGAGCAGTCCCAAGTCCTTGTCCTCGGGCTTCGGGCTTGGTGTACAAGTCGTTCAGAATGGTTAAGCGCTGCATTGGGACACTCGAGAAGGTGTCGTACAGCAGCGCAAAAGCCGAGTTATTTTGGTCAATAAAAATCGTGGTCTCGTTATTCTCGAGTCTGGCTTTTAAGTATGCCCCTGCGCCGTCTAAATCAGGGGCTTGTTTATAGAATTGGCGGTAGGCATCAAAGAGTGGCACGATGATTTCAAGGTCGGCAAGGGTGGCTTTACGAATCATAAAAGCAGAATACTCGAGTAGTGGCACTTCTTCTAGTGCCACTACTTAACGGTTTTGCAGTACCACTTCTACCCAGCGTTGTACCCAGCGTTTTTCGTTCTTTGCAATGGTGCTTGGGGCTAGGCTCGAGATTTGAGTGGGTTTTTCGGCGAACTTAAAAACATCTGGCAGAGCAATATCCTTTCGGCTTGGATAAACCCACATTTGGGTTGGAATATCAGCTTGGGTTTGTGGCTCGAGCATAAAGTCAACAAATTTCTTGGCAAGGTCTGGGTTTTTTGTACCCTTTAGAACTGCTACCCCTTCGATTTGCAAGAAACTCGAGCCGGGCAGGAGTAGATTGGCGGTGCTTGGGGTTTTCCCGTCGCCATAAAAAACTTCGGCGGCTGGACTCGAGGCATAGGAAACGACAATTGGTCTCGAGCCACCATTGCGAGAAAAATCTGTGTAGTAGGCAGTTTCCCAGCCACTTGTGATTTTAAGGTCATTTTTCTTTAGGGCTTCCCAAAACGCAAAAGCTCGAGTCTCACCAAAGTGCTTAATGGTCGAAAGTAAAAAAGCCAGTCCCGGACTCGAGGTCGCAGGGTTCTGCACTACCAATAAGCCCTTATAAGCGGGTTGGGTTAAATCCTCGAGTGTTTTTGGCAGTGCCAATTTATTTTTTTCAAACCAAGCAAGGTCGTAATTGAGGGCGACATAGCCATAATCCACTGGACTGATGCGCCATTTGCTGTCCAGAAGCGTGTTTTTCTCGAGTAATCCAGCCGCTTTTGGGCGGTAAGGCTCAAAAATACCCGCATTTAATGCCCTTGCCAGCAGTGTGTTATCAATCCCGTAAACCGCGTCGGCAATTGGGTTTTGTGCGGTCAAGATAAGGCGATTGGTCATTGCGCCCGCATCGCCACCTTTAATAAAGGCGAGCTTGATATTTTCTTTTTTCTCAAAAGCCTGCACGATTTCTTTACTTAAATTAAATGAATCGTGAGTCACAACCGTTAAAGTGCGTTGCTGAGCGCTCGAGAATCCTGCTGCCAATGCCACCATACCAACCAGAACTACTTTTTTCATAAAAAATCCCCTTTCTTTGGGAAAGAGGAAGCGTTAGACCCTCAAGTTTCTCGAGTGTCCAGTCACGCTCCCTACGGCGGTATTAACCGCGTCAGGTTCAGGGGATATTTCTCAGCCTTGCGGCACTCCCGTTGACCAAGGCGAGTTTATACATGGTTGCTTGGGAAAAACAAGCCCTGTTGTCTGACAGAGCAGTGGCACGACCTGTTACATTGCAGTGGCACGACCTGTTACATTGCAGTGGCACGACCTGTTTTTCGCAATGCTTTATCTTGGTACATTCGTTCATCGGCAATACTAAAAACCTCAGTGGATTTTTGATGCTCAGAACCATATGCCACCCCAACACTAGCACCAAACTCAACAAAACCATTTTCACGCAATTCTTTTTCGATGCGGTAAATGGCTTGACGCAGATTCTTCTCGTTTTTGCGTTGAGTTATCAGGGTAAATTCATCGCCACCTAAGCGAAAACTCGAGATGCCTTGGGATTCAAGGGCTTTTAAGGCAGTTGCAAAGGAACGCAGTAAATCATCGCCTCGAGCATGACCGTGTTTGTCGTTAATTCGTTTTAAGCCGTCTAGGTCAATGAGCATCAGCATAAATTGCTCGGATTCGCTTTGGTTGGGGGTTTGTGAAAAAGCCATTTGAAGCGCCGCATCAAAAGCATGGCGATTACCAATACCTGTCATGCTGTCGGTGTTGGCAAGGGCAAGGGCTTGAGTGACGCGAATCAGAGAGGCATCACGTTCGGCTTGCAGGGTACGAATTCGCTCGGCAAGCGCAAACGCCAGTAGTAAGCCGTCCAAGGTTGTGCCTAAGAGGGTTAAAAGTTCGGCATTCTCGAGTAAATCGGGGATTAAGCCGACATTGGCAGGTAAAATAAATAAGCCCGGTATTAACAGCGCAACAAAGGCAAGCACAAAGTACCGCGCAGGGCGGAAACCACGTCGCCAACTGATGACCCCACAAATTAAAGCAAGGGTTAGTTGAATGCTGATGCAAAGGGTTGCAAGGGTGTGGGCGTACGACAAAGCCAAGAAACTCGAGGGTAAAAGTACGGCAGATAAGATAATATTTCCCCAACTGAGTTGATACAAGAGTGGCGACCAAGTTTTCACTTGCAAAAATTGTAAGTAAAATAAGGTGCTGGTAATCGGAATAAAGAAAAACCAGAGGTAATGCCACTCGAGTGTATGCCAAGCAAAAAGGGCGGTGGGAATATGGAAAGTCCATGCCCAACCCATGAACGTTACACCTAAGTAAAGTGCGTAATAAAGCAAACTCCTATCGCGGGTACTCGAGAAAATAAAAAGATTGTAAAGCGCTAAGCATAAAATCGCACCCAAAGCCGCAATCGTCAGAAAATTCTCGAGCAGCACATGTTGTTGGTACTCTTCTTGAGGCATCATCCGAAAACCGGGTTGTGAAGCAAAGTAAGGGCTTTGCAGCAGCACCAATAAACGGTAGGTGCGGTTTGGCTCAAGTGAAATGTTCTGTCCGTAATGCAGGCTGTAGGGTAATTTGCGTTGATAGCCTGTCTCGAGTTTGCGTTGACTACCATCACTGCTAAAAATATAAGCATCTATGGTGTTGACCAGTGTGCCATATGGATCAAAAACCCAGTCGCGGTGCAAAATAGTGTTTTTTATATCGGCTAAAAACCAGTATGAACTACCAGTCAAACTGACTTTAGCAACTGGGGTTAAGGTTTTGCGCCATGCGTCTATTTGCGCTTCGGTGCTGGGAGGCTGGGTATTATCAGCGCGGTACAGCATCCCTTGGTTGGTGATGTCAAATCGTTTCACTTGGTCAAAACTTATGACTGCCAAGGCTTCTTGGCACAGAAGTGACAATAGCAAAAGCAAGTATCCTAAGTAATGGATTTGCCGATGATGCTTCATGGTTGTGCAGTATAGCCGATTTTTGAATTCTATGAAGCATCAATAAAATGCCTTATCTTGGTTTTTCTGGTACAACTAAGCATGACGAATCAACCCCCGTACCTTTACCCAGATGGCTCGGTCATGATGCACTCGCCTTTAATGCTCCAAGACTCGGATATGTATGGTTATTTTCTGCTTGGACAACTCGAGAATTTACAAAAAAGTGTGGATAGTACCCTAAACTTTGCTTCACATGGCAAACTTAGATTTCAGGTTTTATCACCCTATGTTCTACTCACTTTTACTCGAGTCCAACATGCCTATTCTCAGTACCCTGTAGACGAAAATAAGGGTTGGATTCAAGAAACCGATATTATTACTTGGATTATGGTTGGGCAGATGGACGCAGCCAATAAACTCGAGCGAGTGTTTTTCTATCCGTTCCATATTTGGGTCAATGACACAATGGCACTGATTAACGGGCGTGAACTGTTTGGCTATCCCAAATACGATTGTCAGTACACCATGCCCGAACCCGGCACCGACCCACTAAGCTGCACCCTCAATGTCAAAGCCTTCCAACCCTTCTCGAGCAGCACCGAAATTGCTTGGATGCCGCTTCTCGAGGTGAACGCGATTCACACCAACCGCCCACACCGTCCAGTCAAGGATTTCCTTACGTTAATCAAAGAAATGCTTGAACTGCTAAAAACCTTACCGAATTTCTTAGATGTCTCGGTTATTGGCTGGGCAGATTTGGTTTCGATGCTGCTTGTACCGCGCATTGACCAGATTTTCTTAAAACAATTTCCCGATTCGGCTGGCGAAAAAGCCGTTTACCAAGCGGTTTTAGCTGCTCCAGCCATGATAGACAAAATTCACTCGGTTGCCTTACTCGGTTACGATTACCAAGTCACACTGCACCAACTTGCCAGTTTTCCACTTGCCGATTCCTTGGGTTTAAGCCTTGGCACACAAACCGCGATTTTGCCCTTTAACCTCAATTTTGATTTTTCTGTGCCGCCCGGCGAGGTACTGCACGACAACAGCCGTTTACCCCCAAAGAAAATCGCGGTGTTGGGTGGCGGTGTGGGTTCAATGACGGCTGCTTATTACCTGACCAACCAAGCAGGCTGGCAAGACCAGTACGAAATCACGGTCTATCAACTTGGCTGGCGTTTGGGCGGTAAAGGCGCAAGTGGACGCAACGCAGCTTTTGGGCAACGCATCGAAGAACATGGGCTGCATATTTGGTTTGGTTTTTACGAAAATGCTTTTGCGATGATTCAAGAAGCCTACGCCACCTTAAACCGACCTGCTACAGCCCCGCTTGCGACTTGGCAAGATGCCTTTAAGCCACACGATTACATTGTGCTGACTGAGTACATCGAAAATAACTGGAAAATCTGGAATCTCGAGTTTCCAAAAAATAATGCCACCCCCGGAAGCAGCCTAGAATCACTTGGACTGCTTGAAGCGGCTGGGCTGCTTTGGACTTGGATTAGCACTTGGATACACCAAGCCCACGAAGCCAGCGCTCAACCAGTCTTATCCAGTGCCATTCAGCACCCCGATTGGCTGCATCAACTGGCGGTAACTGTCGAAAAAGATATCCAAGACCTTGCTGGGGATATTCGAGTGACGGTTCTGGCAATGGAAAGCGTCTTCGCTAATCTGCAAAGTCACCAAGACCGTTCATGGATAAGCGCTGCGCTGTGTGGTATCAAAAAATGGTTAGAACATTTCTTGACGCAAAAACTCGAGAGCAACGACACCTTACGGCGGATTTTTATTTGCTTAGACTTGGGAATTACGGTGCTGCTTGGTATTCTCGAGGACGGGGTTTTAGAGCATGGCTTTGACATTATCAACAACATAGATTTTAAGAACTGGCTTTCTAAACACGGCGCAAACCAAGAATTTACGGTGGATTCCGCGCCAGTCCGTGGTTTTTACGACCTTGTGTTTGCCTATGAAAATGGGGATTTTACCAAACCCAATGCCGAAGCTGGAACATTACTTCGTGCCATGATGCTGATTGGTTTAGCCTATAAAGGCAGCATTATGTACAAGATGCAGGCGGGTATGGGCGACACCGTATTCTCGCCGCTTTATCAAGTGCTGCAAGCTCGAGGCGTAAAGTTTAAGTTCTTCCATCAGGTGAATGAACTGATTCCCACGGGCAACAACATCTCGAGTATTCGGCTCACCCAGCAAGTCCACGTCTCGAGCGGTATAGAGCAGTATCAACCCCTCGTGTATGTGAAGGGCTTAGCCTGTTGGGGCAGCACCCCCAATTATGACCAAATCCTGCCCGAAGAAGCGGCGCTGCTGCAAGCCAACAACATCAATTTAGAAAGCAGTTGGAGCAACTGGGGTACAGTCTACCAAGAACATTTTGGGCAACCCCTGCCCAGCGTTACTTTAGAGCTAGGCAAAGACTTTGACCAAATTATTTTTGGGATTTCCAAAGGCGCACTGACCAGCCTCTGTCCGCAACTCCTCGAGCAGAGCCAAGCCTTAAGCACCATGAACAATGCTGTCCAGACTGTGGCGACCCAAGCCTATCAAGTCTGGCTGACCAAAGACTTAGCCGAACTGGGTTGGACGTACCAGCCGAACAACCAGCAACCCGTACTGAGTGGCTATACCGAACCGTTTGACACTTGGGCAGCCATGGATCAGCT
>JBEGTV010000019.1:0-13871 GCA_041179225.1 Deinococcota bacterium
GGCGTGGTTTGAGGTCATCGCCAATGATGAAATCAAAGGTCTCAAGTCCTGTTAAACCCAGACTCTCGGCATTCTGCCCGTCTTTGTATTGGAGTGGCAACACACCCATGCCCACCAAGTTAGAGCGGTGAATCCGTTCAAACGATTCGACAATCACGGCTTTTGCACCCAGTAGCATCGTGCCTTTGGCTGCCCAGTCCCGGCTGCTGCCCATGCCGTAATCCTTACCGCCAAGTACCACCAGTGGGGTGTTAGAACCTTTGTAGAGCATGGCGGCATCGTAGACACTCATGACTTCATTGGTTGGTAAATAAGTCGTCACGCCACCTTCTGTGCCGGGCGCAAGTTGGTTTTTAATGCGGATATTGGCGAATGTGCCGCGTGTCATCACACGGTCATTGCCGCGTCTCGAGCCGTAAGAATTGAAATCAGCGACACTAACCCCTAGTTCGTTCAGGTGCTTACCGGCTGGGGATTTAGCATTGAACGCACCAGCCGGGGAAATATGGTCAGTGGTGATGCTGTCGCCCAGTTTCAGTAGCACTTTTGCGCCATGAATGGGTTGGATTGTACCAACTTGCATGGTTAAGCCTTCAAAGTACGGTGGGTTTTGAACATAGGTGCTGTTAGGGTCGAAGTTGAAAAGGTCGCCGCCTTTGACTGGAATGGCATTCCATTGTTCGTTGCTGCTGGCAATTCCATCGTAAATTCGGCGGAACTTATCGGCGGTAATCGTTGTGTCCATTGCCGCTTGGATTTCGCTGCTTGAGGGAAAAATATCTTTTAGGAACACAGGATTGCCGTTTTTATCGTTTCCAAGTGGTTCGGTCTCGAGGTTAAGTTTGACTGTGCCAGCAATTGCGTATGCGACCACAAGCGGCGGTGAGGCAAGGTAATTGGCGCGAACATGCGGATTGACCCGACCTTCAAAGTTACGATTGCCAGACAGCACACTGGCAGCCACCAAATCGCCCTCGTTAATGGCGCTTACAAGTTCATCGGGCAGTGGTCCAGAATTACCGATACAAGTGGTGCAGCCATATCCGACAGTTTGGAAACCAAGTTGGTCTAGGTACGGTGTTAAACCCGCATCGTCTAAGTACGCCGTCACGACCCTCGAGCCGGGCGCTAGGCTGGTTTTGACCCATGGTTTAACGGTTAAACCGCGTTCCACGGCTTTTTTGGCAAGCAGTCCCGCACCAATCATGACGCTTGGGTTAGAGGTATTGGTGCAGCTTGTAATCGCGGCAATCACGACATCACCGTGGGTAATTTCGCCATTAAAGCCGTTAAAGTTTTTGACCGTACCCTTAGCCTCGAGTTTTGCGCCAGACAAAGCATAACCGCGTTTGTCCTTGGGGCTTATCAGGGCTTCGGCAAAAACCTTTGGCATATCCGACATCAACACACGGTCTTGTGGACGAGCAGGACCTGCGAGGCTAGGCAGTACCGTACTTAAATCCAGTTCAATCAGGCTCGAGAATACGGGGTCTGGGGTGCTGTCAGTGCGGAATAAGCCGTTGGCTTTCATGTAGGCTTCTAGCACTTCGACTTCCATGTCTAAGCGTCCTGTGCGTTTCATGAAACGCATGGCTTCGTCATCCATTGGAAAAAAGCCCATGGTTGCACCGTACTCAGGTGCCATATTGGCAATCGTGGCGCGGTCTGGCAGGGTCATGGAGCTTAGCCCCGAACCGTAGAACTCCACGAATTTACCAACTACATTGTGCTTTCGTAACATTTGAGTCACAACCAGCGCAAGGTCTGTGGCGGTGCTGCCTTCTGGTAATTTACCCGAGACCTTAAAACCGACCACTTCTGGGGTGAGCATGTACAAGGGTTGCCCAAGCATCACGGCTTCGGCTTCGATGCCACCAACGCCCCAACCGACAATGCCAAGTCCGTTAATCATCGTGGTGTGCGAATCCGTTCCGACAAGACTATCTGGGAAAAGTACCTCGAGACCATCTTCGGGCTTACTCATCACACCTTTGGCTAAATACTCGAGATTGACCTGATGCACAATCCCCGAAGCGGGCGGCACAACCCCGAAATTATCGAGCGCTTGCTGACCCCAACGCAAAAATTCGTAACGCTCGAGGTTGCGTTCAAACTCGAGTTCGGAGTTTTTCAGGAGCGCTTCAGCGCTGCCATAATAATCTACTTGTACAGAGTGGTCAATGACTAAATCCACTGGCACGATTGGATTGATTTTCTTTTCATCGCCGCCAAGGGCTTTCATGGCGTGGCGCATCGAAGCCAAATCCACGACGACTGGCACACCTGTAAAATCTTGTAAGATGACACGGGCTAGTTTGAACGGAATTTCCACTTCGAGCGGCGCGGACGCATTGTAGGCTGCTAGTTGCTTGACATCATTTTCGGTGACATCGTAATTGTTGCAGTTACGCAGTAAGCTCTCGAGCATGACTTTAATACTGAACGGCAGCTTTGCCAAATCATAACCGAGTTCGGTTAGTTTCTCGAGTCGGTAATAATAGTATTTCTGCCCAGCCACTTCGAGGGTTTCACGCGCTCCAAAAGAATTCTTGACCATGACTTTTCTCCTTGTTTCTCGAGTTGCTATTCTAACCACTCGAGGTGATGAAAATAGTTTAGTACGCTCCTCGAGACGATGCAAGTTTTTGTTGTCACCAATAGAGGTACATTTATAAATTTTCTTTGCGTCCCGTAAAAATCGAAAGTAACCTTTGATGCCACGGGACTTTATGATGCTGCACAAAACTCTGGGCAGCGACTTTAGAACCGACATCTTGCCCGTAATGCTGACTTAGATTAAAACGATGATCCATCATAAAAATATACAAATCGGCTTCGGTACGTTTTGGGAAACTCTCTAAGGCATGGACTTGGCGCATTTCGTCCACCATGCGTTTGTAGAGTCTCGAGTACCAGCTTTCAACCGCTTCGGCTTGGCTAATATCACGTTTTAGATTTAAGCCCAAAAAATACTTGCGCTTTTCGATGTGGTCAAGCAAAATATCGTAGCGTCCAGGTGTGGTAAAACGAATTTCTTCGTGATCTGGCACAATTTGGGCTAAATTTGTATGCTCTAAAAACTGGGCATATTCACCTTTGATAATAAAATCCTTAATATCATCGCCTTTTTCGGGGGCTATTGGCACATCAAGTTCGATCACTTCGGCATCGATAAATTTTTGTCCTTCCAAATGCCCAACACTGACTCGGTGATTGCCGTCTTTCACAAAGTAAGTTTCACCAACTTGGTACACTTCAATGGCTGGCATTTCTTTACCTTCAAGTTTTAAGCGCCGAATGTTCGTCCAACGTTCTTTTAAGTGATCGGCTCGAGGAAAAAAAGCCTCGTCGAAATCACGATACCGATCTACACTGCCAATAATTTGGTCAATTGCTATGGTGCGAATCCCACGGTAATGCTCGGCAGTTGGACGTAAATGCTTGACCGCATCAAAAGGCAGCAAATCGTTGTCTTCGCCACGCAACCAAGCAGTTAGATCGGCTAACCACGATTTTCGGCGTGCGGTTTTTAAGTCATGTTCTGCTTGTTGTTCAAACCAACCCATGAAAAGCACCTTACAAGAAAAGCGTGAAACAAACATCAGCTTACGTTGTGAAATAGACTCACAACTTGAGTTAATCTACTAAAACCGATGTGTCAGACGCAAAAATACTAGATTGAGGATTGGATTCTGGACTCGAGACCACTTGGCTTGCTGCATTGGGCAACTCGAGTTCAAGTACCGTATAGCCGTAAGCATTAACCACTTTAGAACCAAAATCAGTTTGGTATTCGACTTTTTTGCCTTCGTAAGCATGAACATGCCCATGTACCATAAGGGCTGGCTTATGACGATATAAGAATTCCCCAATTTCTTTGCAGCCACGGTGAGCATAATCTGTACCAGCATGTGGACCCGGTGGTGGGGCATGGGTTAAGAAAATATCAAACGGCGTGGTTTTACGGCGTTTCTCGAACCACAAACCCCACTCGAGTTTACCCAAACCCATTTTGACTTGCGCCCCTGTGTACTGCCCACCGTCATTGCGTTCGTTATAACGTGGCGCACCACCCCAACCGATAATTCTAAAATCACCAGCCCTGATACATCTGCCGTGGGCGTTGATTGCCCCGCCTGGGTCTACCATTTGCCCAAGGTAATCCTTGACTTTTTCCTCACCATGATTGCCATGCACAAACACCACAGGGCAAGTACAACGAGTCGCAATGAATTCAATGTAATACCCCGGTAAATCGCCAGCAACCAAAACCAAATCCAGTGGCTCAAGACCACTCGGGAAGGTATCGCGGTAGATATACGGATGCACCATATCCGCCACCGCCAAGATGCGTTTAAGCATATGAATAAGAACATTGTAACGCAGGTTGCCTAGATTGCCAAGTCTGGTGTGCCAGACAGTACCAAGAGCTAATTTTAAGGCAAAATCAGAAATTTGGACTAGACTAAAGCCATGAAAAACTTGAAAACCTTGCTGTTGGGATTGCTTCTGACCTCGAGCCTGATGAGTTTACTCACCTCAAGCTTGGTCTTGGCACAAAGCCTACCAAGCGGTGTGGAAGCACAAATAGGGCAGCAGTACCAAGCAGGAACTCGAGTCAATTTTCCTAAGCACGGATTGTCATTTGTTATTCCAACTGCTTTTACTGGTACTACAGTGCTAAGTGCAGGAAATCAAACCACAGTTTTATCTCGAGCGCAAGATATTTCAGTGGTGGTCTGGGCATTTTCTGGACTCGAGCCTCAAGATGCTGCCGTCTGGTTAGCCTACCCTATTGAAATCAGCGATACTCTTAAATTCCAACTCCAAGCCCAGCCAGTGGTGCAAAATAATCTGGTTTATGCGTATCACACCAGCCCACAACTGGATAGCTTAACAATCATTGCTTTTGGGCAGAACAATGCGATAGGTTTTACAATCATTAGCACCAAAAGCGCTAGCCAAGAATTATCTGGCATTGCCAATACGTTACTTGGCAATTTGGCGTTCGCCCCAAGCCCAACCTTTGCAACGGTGCAACAACTGCGCCAAGGTCTAGGCGGGTTGTACTTGCTGCATTACGCCTTCAAAGCCATTGGCTCGAGTGGTTTTGGTGGCACGGAAAGTAAACGCCAATGGGATTTATGCTCGAACGGTACTTATGCCTATTTTGGTCGGGTCGAAAGCAGTTACACCACCAATAATCCATATGCTGCCACCAGCTTATCGGTTTTTAACACCAGTGGTGCAAATGAGATTGGGACTTGGCGGGTCTTTGCGGTGGGTGATGCGTACACACTTCTGACCATTTCTAATCAAGGGGTGCTGGACTGGCATATTCTCAGTAATCTTGAACGAGCAAATGGAAAACTCCCCTTCTTAAATGGCAAAGAACTCGGGGCATTTGGACGCAGCAGCATTTGTCAGTGAGGTGGTTATGAAAAGAATACTTATTCTCGTCTCGAGTCTAGCACTACTTATCTCGAGTTTTGTCTTGGCACAAAGTTTAACTGGCACATGGACACTCCGCACCCCAGAAGGACAAACCATTACTTTAACTTTGCAAGATTCCAACGGACAAATCATGGGTAAACTCAGCAACGGCACAAGCGTTTATGCCCTGCAAGGCAACTCGAGTGGGTCACAAGCCGAAGGGCTTTACGAAGGCTCTGGAGAAGAAGGTTTTTTTAGTCTGACTGTAGAAGGCAATACCCTGAATTTTATTTTTGGTGGACTCGATGCCAACGGACAAGCCGATACCAGCACCGCGCAGCAAGTCGTGTTCACTCGAGCTACCACCAATAAACCACTAAGCACAACTACCAAACCACCCGTCACTGCTCCAAACACCTCGAGCAACATTATCAGAAGCCCAATTGTAGCTAAATTACCCACTGGCACAACTGCCAAGGCTGGTGCAAAATACACGGCTGGTACTCGAGTTAATCTGGTTAATCACGGGGTTTCATTTGTTACACCAAAAGGTTTTAGCGGACAAACAGCAGTTACGACTAATGGCAATGTCACCTTTTTTAGTCAAGGAAAAACCGCCAATATTTTCATTTGGGCATTCACAGGTTTAGAACCCAAAGATGCCAGTGCATGGCTCGAGTACGCCCTAGAACTCGATACCAACCTTAAACTCGAGCCGCTTGGCACACCCAAAGTTGTTAATGGCGTGTTAAGCGCCCGTCATACCCACCCTCAGCTAGAATCACAGACCAGTCTTGTCTTTAGTCAAAGTAGCGCCATTGGCTTTACAGTCATCACCAGCAAAGCCACCCAAAATCAACTCGAGGGCATCAGCAAAAGCCTAACCTCGAGTGCTAAATTTGCACCTAGCCTACTTGCCGATACGGTCAAACGATTAAAACTTGGCTTAAACGGACGGTACTTACTGCATTATTCTTTTACAGGTGCAGGTAGCGGCAATGTTGGCGGCACAGAAAACAAACGCCAATGGGATTTATGTTCAAATGGACAATACGCCTATACAGGCAGGGTCGAAAGCAGTTACAGCAGCAACAATTACTGGGCTGGAACAAACACCAGTTTTTTTAGTACCAACGGCGCAGACCAAGTGGGATTCTGGCGGGTCTTTGCAATCAACGACGTGTTTTCAATCCTGACCATCTCGAGCCAAGGCGCACTGAATTTGCATTTGCTGAGTAATATCCAAGGTGCAGGAGGAAAATTACCATTCCTAGATGGTAAAGAACTAGGCGCTTACGGCAAAAGCAGTCGGTGTTCCTGAGCCACCTCTCATCTTTTAAGCCGTTAAAATACCAGATGTGCAAAAACGGCAATTGCAACTGATTCTTTGTGTTTTACTCACCATCAGCCTGATTCCAGCGCTGATTTTGGCTTGGCAACGGATTGCCTTTGAACGCAATTACAACATTGTTGGGCTAACCATAGATTATGGTGATGTGGTGCAACAAGCCAGAGAAAATGGTCTCGAGACAAGCGATTTACTCAAACAGTACAGGGCTTTGGGTGTAAATGGTGTCTCGGTGTACGAACCCAGCCTTGGGCGTTTAGTACAAAACGACTTGGTACTGTATCGTGAAGGGGCTGAATGGCGTAATCAGCGTTTAAGTTTGCGTTTGGATGTTTCCGAAATCCGATCTAGAGAATACTATTTGCGTTCATTAAAAGCGGGTGTAGCCGAGCGTTTCATGACCAAATACCAATATCCAACCCGCCAAGTTCAAATAGATGGGCAGTTCTGGACGGCATTTCCCTTAAATATCTTGGCTTTACCTGCCGGACCAGATTTGGAATTACAAAGTGACCTCGAAGCACTTGGGTTTTTTGTGGTCTACCGTCCATTTGAATCGGGGGCGCTTCGAGACCCCGGCGCGGATTTTCCTAAAGTGCCATTTATTGTGTACGCAGGCGATGAAGTCACAGGGAACAGCACCGATCAAAAACGCCAGAAAATTCTTGAACGCACCAAAAACACAATCACAGGCATGGTCGAAAGTGTTAAACAAGATGGGCTCGAGGACATCATAAAAGTCAATCCGACAGTACGGGTCTTTGCTATTCCAGCCGCTTGGCAAAAACGCCTTGTACCAGAAGAAGCAGCGAGTAAATTCATTTTAGCGGCAAGGGAACGCAATCATAGACTGCTTTATTTGCGTCCTTATGAACGCATAGATGACACCAAAACTTTTTTCAAAGCCATTTTAGCTGGTCTTGAACGAGCCGACCTAAAACTCGGTACACCCATTGCCCTCGAGTTCACCCAGAATTCTTTACTGCATCGCTTATCGTTTTTTGGAGCGCTCTTGGGCTTAGCCCTTTTTGCCACATTATTCCCGTGGTGGTGGCTTGGTGTTGCCACCACACTTGGCGTACTGGGCATATCCATGTTTTTTGCTGGGATTGGTGCAAAAGGCTTAGCGCTTAGTGCTGCATTGGTCTTTTCGGTACTTGGCTTTGCGCTTGCTCGAGCCAAATTACTCGACTGGGCAAAAGCCACTGGAATTACACTAATGGGCGCATTTTTTGTTTCTGCTCTTGGGGTGAGTCGAAACGAAGTTCTGGCAATTGAACCCTTTGCTGGTGTGGGTTTACTTTTGGTCGTTCCGCCTGTACTGCTTGGCTTAACCATGATTCCTAAGCAGGATATTCGTAAAACCATCCGCGACCTTTGGAACACCCCTGTCAGCCTAGGATTTATTGCGCTCATGGCATTTGCGGCGGGCGCATTGGCAATTATTGTGTTACGACGCGGTAATGACACTGGGGTTGGCATAACCGAAGCCGAAGCCAAAGCTAGGGCTGCTGTGCAAGACAGTATTATTCGTCCACGCAGCAAAGAACTTGCGCTCCATGCGCCCGGACTGATTGGCTTAAGTGGTTTATTTCCAACATGGTTAAACAACATTCTTTTAATGGCAAGTTCAATCGGACAAGCCAGTATTATTGGAAGCTTCGCACATTTTCATACACCGCTTTTAATCAGTTTGTTGCGTACCGTCAACGGAATTGCGATTGGTGGCGCAATAGGATTTATTGTCTTGGGCGTGGTCTGGTTTGGAAATACATATTTTAGAAAATGGCTCGAGGAACAAAGATTAGGGTTAAAAGATTAAAAATTTATCCTACCTTCGTCTTTTACCCTTTACCCCTTTCACCTTAAAGGATTTTTACATGACCCAAGAGAGACAAACCCGTGTCCGTGCTGTTCTCGAGAAACGCCAACCCGATTTAACCGTGCTTTTAGAACACGTCCATAAACCCCATAACTTAAGTGCCATTCTGCGTTCTTGCGATGCTGTTGGTTTGTTAGAAGCCAATATCGTGGCGCTCGAGGGTCGCCCACCGACGTTTAATGAAACCAGTGCGGGTTCGGATAAATGGGTGCCGCTTGTGACTCACGAGAACACGGCTACTGCTTTTGCGAACTTAAAAGAACGTGGTTTTAAGGTGATTGCCGCGCATCTGTCCAGCACTGCCCTTGATTACCGAGATTGGGATTACACGCAACCCACAGCGATTTTACTTGGTGCTGAAAAATGGGGAGTCTCGAGTGAAGCGGCTGACCTTTGCGATGCCCATATTATTATTCCAATGCACGGCATGGTGCAAAGCCTGAATGTCAGTGTGGCAGCCGCCGTGATTCTTTTTGAAGCCCAACGCCAAAGACTCGAAGCGGGCATGTATAATGCCCCGGGTCTGACCCCTGAGCATTTGGCGCGTCTCGAGTATCAATGGTTGTACCCTCGAGAAGCCGAGAAAACGAACAGAGAAAAGATAAAGGAGGAAGGATAAAGGAAAAACATTCGCTTGCCTTTTTCCTCTTTCCTCGTTCCTCTTTCCTCCTGTACTATGCCGTGTATGGAAACTGTTGATTTCTCAAAGATTGAACCTTTGCGTGACATGCGAAGCGTGATTGGTTTAGCCAAACTAATTGGTCAGGTGCGTGCCACCAAGCGTGTGGCGGTGGCGGCTGCCGAAGATGACCATGTTCTCGAGGCGGTGCATAATGCACGTTTAGAGGGCATGATTCATCCGATTTTATTTGGGAATGAAGCTAAAATTAAAGCGGTGTGTTTGGAGCTTGGGATTGATGCGTCTAAGCTCGAGATTCATCATGCAGCTTCTAATGCCGAAGCCTCGGAGTTAGCAGTCAAGGCAGTGCGTGAGGGTCGGGCAGATATTTTAATGAAGGGCTTAGTGGACACTGCCACTATTCTGCGAGCAGTGCTGAATAAAGAATGGGGACTTCGGACGGGTAAGTTATTGTCGCATATTTTGGTGTTTGATGCGCCGAGTAAATTCGAGCGTTTATTTTGCATGTCGGATGGGGCGATGAATATCGAACCAGACTTAAAAGCCAAAATTGAGATTGTGCAAAATGCAGTGGCGGTGTCAACCGCACTTGGTCTCGAGAAACCCAAAGTGGCAATGTTAGCAGCCGTTGAAGTGGTTAATCCAGAAATGAGTACCGCCGTGGATGACGCAATTATTTCTAAAATGGGAGATCGTGGGCAGATTAAAGGTGCAACCATAGATGGTCCGTTAGCGCTTGATAATGCTGTGTCGCCCGAAGCGGCTGAAATTAAGGGAATTGTTTCGCCAGTAGCGGGTCATGCTGATGTCTTAATTGTGGATAACATAGATGTTGGAAATGTCTTCTATAAGACATTGGTTTACTTTTCTAATAGCAATGTCGCGGGGATTATTATGGGGGCGAGTGCGCCAATGATTTTGACTTCAAGAGCAGATAGCGGTGAAACAAAATTTAATAGTATTGCGTTGTCGTGCATTCTTTCTGAACGTGGGCAGTTTGCTAAACCCATCAGTGGATAAAATTAGGTTGCAAGCCTGAAATTTACGTGAATCTCCAACAAAAAACCGTGTTTTTAACTCGAGATTTTTGTTTTTACCTTTAGGATTCGCTGAAAATTCTAGGAATATTTATACTATTATTTTAGAAGTATTATTTTTATTATTTTTTGCGACAAAAAGAAAAAGTCGTTCTAAAAGATATGAATTCAGGGTGAATTCATATGGACAGTTTCGGTTGTCTCGAGTAAGTATTTGTATGGAAAAAATTGCACACAATAAGTAAAAAACATGCTACACTCTCTGTGGTGCTTAATCCCATTAAACCCCTACATATAGTTGTTCCGCTTCAATGCGCGGCTCGGGAAATATCCCTAGAACCCGTATCGCAGTTTGGGATGGGTACGTTGACTCAAACAAAAGGGGGTGAGTGATATGGCAAAGACCAAAACAGACGCTGCTCCAAAAGCTGCTAAACCAGCAAAAGCCGCTCCAAAAGCAACCAAAGCAGCTGCTAAAGCTGCTCCTAAAGCTGCTAAACCAGCCAAAGCAACCGCTACTGCTAAGGCAACAGCAGTGAAAGCTCCAGCTGCAAAAGCCGCTGCTCCAAAGGCAGAAAAAGCTCCTAAAGCTGCTGCTCCAAAAGCAACCAAAGCTGCTGCTCCTAAGGCTGCAAAAGCTGCTGCTCCCAAAGCCACGAAGGCTGCTGCTGCTCCAAAGGCTGCTGCTCCGAAAGCGACCAAAGCTGCTAAACCAGCCGCCGCTCCAAAAGCTGCGAAAGCCGCTCCTAAAGCTGCTACACCAGCCGCAAAAGCAAAAGCCGCTCCTAAAGCTGCTACACCAGCCGCAAAAGCAAAAGCCGCTCCTAAAGCTGCGGCGAAGCCAGCCGCTAAGGCTGCTGCAAAAAAACCAGCTGCAAAGAAAGCATAGGCTTTTTTGTCAATTGTTCCGCTCTCACGCTGATTTGCGAGAGCGGTTCACATTTATGACCGAACGGCGACACCGTTATGACCGAGCCGCAACACCATTTTGTCTGGTTGAACTTAACGGCATGGTTTCGTTTGGTACATCGTACTCTGGTAAATGCCCACCACCACGAAAAAGAATTAGGGTCACGTATTCAAATTCGCCACTGCGTTCCTTGATTTCTGGTGGGTCGCTGTCCCTTGCGCCACGCGAGTATTTAATAGCGGCGGCGAGTTTCATTTTTTTGGTTTCAACAGCTTCAAGTTCACGACGTTTATAAAAATCGCCTTTGTACCAAACACCAGCTTCTAAGGCTTGGGTGGTATTGTTGCGAAGTTCGGCGGCTCGAGCGCCCAAAAGTCGCCAATCAAAACGCTCAGCATTCTCGAGCGGTAAACGCAAGCCGCCATTTTTGACAATATCGCCGCTTGTCCAACCCATTGCACCGTGTCTGCGAAGTGCGTTTAAGGCTGTTTCGTGGGGTTCGAGTTCAACGCTGATGTTCGCGCCGAGTGGGGTCGTGAAATGAATTGTGGTGGGCATGGTTTCTCCTGTGCGTACTGGTGATGAACGAATAACGAAGGCTTAAATTTACGTTCATATCATAACAAAAAATTGTGGCTATGTCAAACGCTAAAAAACGCATTGATTCGTTTCGCTACTTCCTCTGGCTTGGTCATGATTGGCACATGTCCAGTTCCAGACACAATTTCTAAACTTGCATTGGGTAATCTGGTGGCTAACCACCTCGCTGACTCGAGCGGTGAAATTGAATCTAAATCGCCGTGCAGTAACAAAGTACGAAGACTGATGTTGCCTAAATTTGGGCGTAAATCAATGGCTCGAGCCATGCGAAATAAAGCCAGTGCTGCCTCGGGCGAGGCTCGGTTAAGAATTTGCCGACCCCAATGTTTAATGTGTTCGCTGTCTGCTTCTGGTATGCAGGAAGCAGCAAAATAATCCAGCGCCGCATCATAATTCTTCTCGAGTATGGCTAAAAACGGGTGATTGGGTTGTGCGCCACCGCGAAAATCCATGCTATTTGCCAGTACAAGCCCTGTAAACCGCTCAGGATGTTGTAAAGCGGCGGCTAATGCCACGCCCGCACCTGCTGACATTGCGGCTAGTAGACAGCGCTCAATTTGATAATGATCCAAAACCCGAAATACATCAGTCACCATCGTCTCAAGATTGATGCTTTCAAGAGGGGCAACTGTTGCCCCAGTCCCACGATGATCATACGCAATCGTGCGCCAATCTTGACTGAGAACCGAAATTGTATCTGCCCAATCTTCCCAACTGCCAATCCAACCGCTTAGGAACAAAATTGGTGGAGCATCGGTACGACCAAAAGAAGTCGTATAGAGCTTGGTTTCATCAAGTGAAATAAACATTAATCTCCTTTTTATGCTTTGTTGTTCAACTGAGTTTTCATCGTACAATGCTTCTTGTGAATAAGCCCCGTATTTACATTGATGGCGAAGCCGGCACAACAGGATTACAAATCAGAGCGCGACTCGAGCATCGCACTGACCTTGAACTCGTCTCTATTGACCCTGAAAAGCGCAAAGACGAATTCGAGCGGCAGCGCCTACTAAACAGCGTTGATTTAGCTGTTTTATGTCTGCACGACGACCTAGCAAGGGCAGCCGTACAAATGATTACTAACCCCCAGACTCGAGTTTTAGATGCCAGCACTGCCCACCGAGTCGCCCCAAATTGGGTGTATGGTTTTCCAGAATTGAATGTTGAGCAAAGCCGCGCTATAGAAGCTGCTCGTTTTGTCGCAAACCCCGGTTGTTATGCCCAAAATGCAATTGCGCTACTTCGCCCATTGGTGGATGCAGGGTTGATTCCCACCGATTACCCTTTAAGTATTCAAGGCGTTCAAGGTTATAGTGGCGGTGGACGACAACTGATAGATGCTGTTGAAGGTCGCAGTGAGCATCATCTAGCAGGAGCTTACCGAGGTTATGGGTTATCGCTCAACCATAAACACCTACCCGAAATTACTGCCTACTCGAGACTGACAACCGAACCAATTTTTACACCCGCCGTTGGTAAATGGCTCAAAGGCATGTTGGTGCAAATACCTTTGCATCTTGGGCATCTACCAAAACAACCAAGTGCAGAAAGTATTCAAGCGATTCTCGAAGAACGTTACGCTGGACAGCGTTTTATTCAAGTGTTGCCGCTCGAGCAGGTGGCGGCTGCCAATGCGGTCTTAAATCCAGAAACCTTAAATGGCACAAATCAAATGGAAATCATGGTTTTTGCGAATGCCGCTAAAAAACAAGCCCTGCTGGTGGCTCGAGCCGATAATCTTGGCAAAGGCGCATCTGGGGCTGCGGCGCAAAATATAGACCTAATGTTGGGCTTACAAGGTAATTACGATTACGCATTGGATGATTAAAAACTCGAGGGCGGTGCTTAGTCGCTCTCGAGTTTTCAATAATTTATTCGGCAGCAGGCGCGGCGAAGTTACTTTTTCGGAGTGGAATTTCTGGTAAGGCAAGGGTTAATAAAAACGCTAACGCCGCCACGATAATTCCAAGTTTATAAATGGTTGTAATGCTGTCGGTCAGTACGCTTTTGAAAGCCCTATC
>JBEGTV010000020.1:0-13393 GCA_041179225.1 Deinococcota bacterium
AAAACATTTGGTATAAATATTGAGTGGATTATGGGTTCGTTCGCATATCCTGCTGATCATGGGTATCGCTATCGTGATGTGAACAGCCATGAACAATTTGAGGCTCGAGTTGAGGAGTTGCTGACAGGAACTGAACACGTCTATATCAAAATTTTTAAAAGCGAATCGCACAATTTTAGGGATAATTTATCAGAAAGACTGAAAATTTACATTGAATATGCTATGGGTGTTGGTGGAAATGATACCTGTTATGTTTATCAAGACTGGACACCACTCATTTCAAGCAACTCATTTTTTTTAAAACGGTTAAAATTCGTTCTCAAAAAAAGTGATCCGAAAAACTTAACTTGTGTTATTTATTCCGTACCAAATGTAGAATTTGATAATTTAACGAATGGAAGTTTTCATATAGCACAAATTAATAGTGTGAGACGAGAAGTACAATTACCACATGAAAGTATTTTTGTTTACAAAGATTTACTGAGTGCATCGGTAGAGTAAATTACCAAAATCGGCTTAGTAGTATAAATTACATTTCTCACCACTCATCATCAGGTGGGTCTTGAAACTCGAGTAAATCCATGAGTGCGTCTTGAATCTGCTCAAGCGCCACGATCAGTTCTGGTACTTTTAGGGATAATTCATCCGCCAAATCAAACATGGCTTCTTTTTGGCTATTTTGTCCTTCTCGAAAGACTTCAAACCCAAGTTGATGCAGTTTAAGCAATTTCTGGCGTAATTCAGTTGGTCTGCCGTCTTCATCGTCACAAATTTCGTATCTCACTAAGTCCAGTGAGTCCACTGCCTCGAGAATGCGGTGTGTATCGTACTCATCGATCAAATAACGTTCTTTTGCCATAACCCAGTATATATCGTGTTGCCCGAGGGTTTAATAATACTTCAAAAAAACAACATTCAACCGACTTGTCAGAGACAAGTTCAATAAATCACTTTTCCGAAATTTCGACCTTCGCTACCCGGACCTAAATCTGAATCGTCTCGAGATTCCCTCTAAGGATCGGGCGCTGCGCGGCTGGCTGCACCATCCCAGCTTTGATTAACGCACCTACGGCGTAACCTGCTTTACTACCTTTAATTGCTCCTTTCTTAGCCGCTTCGTTCGTATCGCTAATCACAGCCCAAATTTGATTTTCATTGACTTTACTTTTTGGATCAAGGGCTTTCTTAAACAACCCATACCAGAAACCAAAGCTCTTTTCTGCATCATCAAGTTTATCCATTGCGGTGTACGCACGAGCTTCAGCGTTAGCATCTAGGGTGATTTTCACAAGGAATCTCGGAGATTTGCAGTCATTATTTTTTAACGTATTAGAAGATTGCTCGAGGTTTTGAAGACTTGCATCTCCGAAACATAATGGCGAGGGTCTCGCGTTTTCCTGTTTTTTGGAAAACGTTTTAGTATCTTCGGTTTTTTTGCAGTCAAAAGACTCAAGCGTATTAGACGCGGTTTCTGGTGTTTCTTGGTACTCGAGTAAGTGTGCTTTGGCAACATCGAAGGCTACTCCTCGAGCAATAGGGGCGGGTTCAGGGTCTGCCAAGTCTCGAGGGCGAAAAGAAACCCTAAAGAGCGTTCCAACACAGCGCCCGTTTGTTCCTAGTTCTTGACCACCATAAACAGATTTCCAGCTAAACCACCGTCTCAGGTTGGGATCGCCTTTGTCGCCTTTCCTCCCCTGCGATAAGGTGTGGTTGATTGTAGACAGCGATAAGCCTGTTATCTCGGCAATCTGGGGGGCAGTACAAGCCACATACTCGGCTGCAATGCCTTGTAAGCGTTGTCTTGCCACAATTAATAGTATTGCCTCAGTAATTTGGGCAGCGCTTCGCTTGCCGGCAATGTTTTGGTGCAGCAAAGCTCGGTGTTCGGACGTGAGTATCAACGACACGAGCTGCTTGGCTTCCTGCTCGAGCAAATAAGCATCCAGTGCTACGCGGTCTCGAGCTTCATCAAGGCGCTGCTCGAGTTGAGCTTCGATTTCTGAGAAGAGGGGTTTGGCTCGAGGGGGGCGTTTTAAGCGCGTGCCGTCTTGGAATGCTTCTGGTGGGATTGAGTTCATCCAAGCATCAGGTTCTGGTTGCACCAATTCAACCGCGATCCGCTTAGAGCGTTCAAGGTGTTCTTCTCGAGAAACCACAGCTTCGGGGATGGCTCGAGGGCTGGGTTTGAACTGCTCGATCAATTTTGCCAAGTGTTCTGGTAAGGCTTTGGGCTTTGCTGGGTTTGGGTGGCTTAAGACTTGACCAAGAGGGCAAGCTCCACTCGAGCAAAGGGATTTACATTTCTGGTTGCTAATACCGACATGACGACACCAATCACCAATGGGAGCGCGATCTTTACACTTTTCTGGATTCATAGACAGCCTCGAAAAAAGGGAATAGAGGACTTGCACAAATCCACCCGATGGACTAGACTTTTAGCATTCTCAGGTGCTAAGTCTAGTTGGGCGAATTTGTGAACGGGGGGTGGTCGAAAGACCACCTTGTTCATTTGTTGGGGGCGCACCTCGAGAGCGCTGGTTTAGTTCATATACCTCCAATAAAAACAAATAGGACACGACCCCCGTGTAAAACGGGTGGCTCGAGTCTCAATTTGCTGTAACTTCATAAGGCAATACGCTCCCTCTTGCGTTGCCCCGAAGTTTCAAGTAGAATACTGGTGTCTAATTCAGTTTTTCTGTTCTACTTTTCCCCTTCGGGGGACACTTTTTTTTGGTTAGCTTTTGGGTTTCTTAATCCAAGTTGCTCCTGTTAAACTCGAGTCTACCAGTTTTTGGGTCAAGAGTACAATGCTGACACAAAATCTAGTGATTTCATGTCGGAAAGGCAAAAGGAACAGCCTTTTCAATTGCGGGTTTGACCTCAAGAATTTGCTGCACCACTAATTCTTTTACCTCGAGTGGCGGCATGAGCTTGGCTTTTTCCCAATACGGATGCTTTGTGAAATTCAGTCTCCGCCCCAACAACGGAAACTTGTTCCCATAAATCACAATGACGTTTTCTTCGTTTAACTGCCGTGCTTCGTCTGGTGTTAAAAGTTCTCTGTGGTCGCTCTCCCAGCGCTGCACCATCGCTCCGCCTGAACGTTGGCGGTGCATCACTGCCAGATTGATGTTCCCACAGCGTTGTGAAAGGGTTTTTTGTGTCATCAGGTCTCGAGGGGCATAAAACACCTGTGCGTCACAGTTGGTGACAATAACGTGTGCGCCTTCCTCGCCATAAGCTGCCTCGAGTTGTGACTCGTCTTGCACATAAATCATTGCACTCATGCCGCGTCCGGCAATGGTTGCCAGTAGGTCCGGCAAGCGAGGAATCGGCACAACCCCTGCCTCATCCAAGCCAAACAAGACCCGTTGCGGCGTGTCGCCCATTAGCTTATCCCCCACTTCAATCAAGCTCGAGGTGATGGATAACCAAACCAACTGCAAATACGTCTTGGTAAACGCTAAATCTGTTTCAGCAAAGCACAAATAAAGACTGGTCGGCTTCATCAATAAATCTTCGGCTAAGAAGTCGCTGGCACTGGCACTGGCTAGGATACCAGGACTAAACAAAGGAAAAAGCCGTGCGGTGATCGTACTCCAGCAACTTGTTAAAAAGCGGTCACCCATTGCAGATTCTGCGTCGTATAAGGCTGGGTTTTTACCTAGAAAATCAGTCAGGTTCTGGCGCACTTCACTGTCTGGATTGCTGGCAAGGGTTGCCACAAAACCAGGCAACCCTTCACGGGTGAGTTCGCGCAAATGTGCTAATACTGGTACTCCTGCCACAATCGCTGCTCTCATGCCAGCATAAAGCGCACTCGAGCCGCGTTCAGCAAAAATGCTTTCGCCTCCGTCGGCTTCAGGATCGGCAATCAGCTTGCAAGCCATTTTTAAGGTTTCTGGCTTTCTCGAGAGTTCAGCAAACGGGTCAAACCTGTCCCCGCGCCCTCTTGGGTCAATCACCCGTACATCCTGCCCCATTGCTTTACGCCATGCTCCAGTGCGTTTGAAGTTTTCGCCCTTGGGGTCATTGACTGCGACTGAGCCTTTGAAGGTCAGTAAGTTTTGGGTGATGCCTAAGCCCTTACCGCACCTGGTTGGACCAACCACTAGAACATGACCTAACTCTTTGCGTTTGGGCATGGGAACAACCGCGACCACGTTACCGCCCGCCTTTCCTTCCCATCGTCCCCAATCCATGATCTGTAAGTGTCCATAACGGTTCTTGACGGTCTCGGGGTACGTTTTCCAAAGGTACGCCAGTTGTAAACCAAGCTCGAGCTTGGGGTTCGTGTGAGGAAAGTTGCGCCCGTTAAAGTCTCCAGCATTTGCCCAGCGAGCATTGTACTTTTGGCGGCGGCGTGGGGTGGTAAAGGTAAAGATTGCCATTAAGACCACGACTGATCCACCCACACCATATAGCGGAATGCGGTCATAGCGGCTCGAGAAGGCTTTGTTAAAAGCAGTTTGGCATTGTGGTTTGAGTTGGCAACCCAAGAGGAAATTGGGCATTTTGCGGTTTTGTGTTTCTACCGTTTGCCCCCAACCGTTTTTGAGTAGGGCATTTCCGATGCTGCTTGCCAATGTATAAGCTGGCAATCCAGCCCAATAGAGCAATCCACAAAATCCCAAGACCCCAAATAAACGTACAAAAAAAGGAATCATGCTACCTCCAATTCTGGTGTGTTGCACACACCGTTCCATTCAGGTCGTTCGCGTAAGAACTTGACCACGTTCTCACCCACAAGGTCACTGATGGGTTCTTTGCCTGCTGCTCGAGCATCAATCGCAGCATCTAAGTTTGTGTAAACGCGGTAAACCCCTTTGGCAAGCACTTCAATCAGTTGATGCACTGGTGCGGTTGAATGCCGCTTCTTGGCAATGCGGTCATAGTCGCCTAGCAACACGGGTAGATTTGAGTTTTGCATCATGTCATCCAGATCAATCCCGTGGACTGTACAAATCACCCCGCACCCTGAACGCGCTCGAGTCGAAATCACTTCAACGTCTTTAGCATAACCAACCTCATCACCGATCAGCACTTCAGGTGAGCCGTTTCGGACAGCACGGATAAAAGTATCCTCTTGGCGCATAGGGTCAGCACAGTTAAAACGGGTGATGTAGCCCATACCAGGATAGAGATCAACCCCTGAGCCTCCGATTTCACCTGATGGCTCGATAATTACAAGGTTATGCCCATAAATCTTGCCAAGCCCTGCGGCAATGGCTCGCAGAACGGTGGTTTTGCCGCCCCCTGGACGACCCACAATCGCGGCATACGGGTCTCTGGTTAAATAAGGCAGCAAAGAATTCGCTACATCGGGCATAAACCGCCCCACTCGAAAACGAACCCCTGTGATCAAACCGCCTGGTTGTTCGATGCTCGAGAGTCGGTGTAATGTCCCAGCAATCCCAGCCCGTCCATCTGAGCGAAAACGGGCTGAGTCAGTGATTTTTTCGATTTCCTTGCGCTCCAAAATTCGAGTCCCATTTAATCTTCCTGCCCATGTTTTCATGCGTAAAGGCATTCCAGCATCTAAGGCAACTTCCTCTAGGTGGTGTGCTTGGGCGTGAATTTCGCGCTGCAACCAGTCATACGGAAAGTGCTTACAGACTTCATCCCATCCGTCAATCATTGCTTACGTCCTTTGCTGCACCTTGACCTTGCTTAGCGGGTGGTGGCTTAGGGGCTTCGTTGGCAATTTGCTCGAGGTGATCAGCCGTTCTTTGGCTGTAGTAGGCAATGTTTTCTAATAGGTTTTCCGTGTCGTTTCTGTTCAGTGTTTTTTCGATCTTGATTAACATTCCCACGCCTAACCACACCATATGTAAAAGAGCCGCAAAACCCAGTAAACCCAGCCCAAAAATTACCCCGGCACTGTTAAGCACCACCAAAGTAAATCCCGTCACGATATAAACGCCAATAAAGGCGTACCAAAGGTATTTCATAAAACCCCTTTTGCTGGTTTAGCCTCTTGCCAAACCCGTAAAAAACGCTCGACATAAGACGACACTGACCCGCGCTGCACCTCGAGTAATGGTTCTTCATCTGGCTCAAGCGCACGACCAATTAAGTCGCCTGTCATCCGTAAACGCCTGTCAATCACAATCGCGTAACCACGCACCGTTTCAACCGTGCGTAACTCACACCCTGCGGCGTGGAGACTCCACCAATAACTGGCGGCATCGCGGTTTGATCGCTGACCAGTCAGTAAATAAACTTTGACCCCGCGCTCGACCTTGGCAATCCGTAGCGCCTCGGCTATGTCTTTGACTCGCAGTACAGGTGCAGCGAGGAAGATTTCACGTTGGGCAGTGGCGATATAACCCACTACGTCGCGGGTGCTGGCGGTCTTGGGGGCAGCTAAAGCAACCCCCAAGAACAACAACAGCACAAAGAATTTCATCGGCGTAGCCTCGAGCGGTAGTTATCATTGACAAACTGACCTGCTGAACTTTTAGCAAGGCTGGCATTGCCATCAATGGCAGCACGGTCAAGGGTTGGCATGGTAGCTCGAGCAGGGATGTTGACTTGCGCCCCACCGAATCCAACCGAAGAACTCGCTCCCATACTTGAGATTGGAGCTGATTGCATATTCAGTGCAGGGGAAGGACGAAGAGAGCCGTAATTCATTGCGGCTGATGTTCCAACTGTTCGGGCTGCCCCCATTGCTGCGCCTCCTGCGGTTCGGGCTGCCCCCATTGCTGCGCCTCCTGCGGCACTGGCGGCACTTCCGACTGCTCCTGCGGCTGCACCGACTGCTCCTCCAACCGCTCCCACGGCTGCTCCTGCTGCTGCGACTGCTGCACCTCCGTAGATGCTGGCAATTGCTCCAGCGATGGGGTTGGAGTAACCAGAGTCAATCACCATGCCGCCGATCAGTCCAGCAATTAAGCTGCCAGATTTAGAGATGATTTGACCAGCAATCAGTAAGCCTACAACCATCGAAATTGGTAAGACAATCAAAATCCCAGTGAATTTCATCACGGCTGCCATTACGTCAGCCACGCCCCAAAGGTTGGTCAGGGCAGACACCACTCCTGCGACTGCATCGGCTGCCCAGCCATTACCAGTGATGGTATCTGAAAGGGTTCGCATGTAATTTACAGTGTCATCCACAAATTTAATAAAGGCATTGACATGGCTTAGCGGGATAATCACGGCTACGAAACTGGCGAATCCGTACAAGAGCGGTAAGAAAAACGAACTGATCACGGCGCTGGTCATTGATTTCGCCCAAAGCGAAAAAGCTGTACTGGAGGTACTGCCTGGTAAGACAAACAACGCGGCAATCAGTGGAAAAAGAATTTTCCCTAAGACAATGGTTAAAACGCTCATCATCACCGAGAAGGTGTAGAAGCCACTGAGGAACACATAAATAAGTCCTGAGAGTGGCACTAATAAGCCCATCCACATTTGCTCGAGCCAGTTATTATCCTCCTTTTGAGTAATTTGAATCGATGAACTGGACTGACCAGTCAAGCTGCTGTTGACGGTTTTAACTTGTATCATTGCGGTGGGCAGGTCGCTGCTGAGTCGGGTCATCTGCTGGGCGGCTTCGGCATAGATGTTTGACATCATCGAAGTTGAGTATTGGTAACTGGTGTGCCAAGCGTTTTTCCATAAGTCACCAATTGGATCAGCCGCCGCGTACATGGTCGCGGCAATGACAATCCGAATCATGACCATCTGAAAACCATCAAAGATGCCGCCTGATTTAAAAAACGAAAAACCTAAGCTAAAGGCAGCGATACCGATAATCGCTCCAGCAATGGTCTTAAAAAATTGCTTGGCATCAACTGCATTGAAAATATCGCCAATCACGCCCATCCATTGATTAAAGTTGATCGTGCTGGCAATCGGGTCTGGCAAATTTGAAGCGGCACCGTTGGTCGGTGGGGTGGCAACCTGTCCGCAGACAGGACCGTTCGGGGTTGGTGTGCATCGTTGTTGTTGCTGGGCTGAGGCAATTGGCATCAGCAACAAAAGCAAAATAAGGAAGATTCGCATTTAATACCTCAGCACAAAGTCCAGCACAGGCTGGGGGTTGGCGTTGTCAAGCATCAATTGTGCTGCACTCGAGAAATTAGCGGCGGCTTGATGTCCAGTTGAGAAAGTATTGGAGAGTGAGCGCTCGAGACTGGCTTTGTATTCGGCTTGTTTATTTTTCTTGTCGCTGGTCAGTGCTTCATAAATCATTTTCAGTTGTTCGTTGGTGTTGACTTGAATGATTGCCATTTTCTGCAATTGCCCACGAAGTTCTAAGGTGTTCAAGGCATCGTTGCTTGAGGCTTCAGCTTGCAGTTCCACAAGGGTTTGTAGTTGCTCGCGGGTACTGACCGCAGTCGCGGCTCGAGCTTTCTTTTGGGCTGCCCAACCGCCTTGTGGGTTCAGTGGGTCAAGGCAAGTCAACGGGTTAGCTGGGTCGCAAGCTGGGCGGTTCAGTTCAGCAATAAACTCAAGATAAGGGTCACGTTCACCCTTGGTTGGGTCGGGTGGTTTTATTTTGTTGCGGCTGTTTTCAAAAATCTTACCCATAGCGGTTTCTTTTTCGAGTTGCTGCAAGTCCTCAGCGTAGGCTTTGAAGTATTTGGCTTTGGCATTGGGTTGGGTGCGGATCGCTTCTTCGGCTAAGGCTGTTGGTGAGCCTGGTTGCGCTCCTGTTGTACCGTTAAAGGTTCGCAGCAGATTTGAGAGGTAAAACTGCCTTGCTGTATCAAACAGTTGGTCATACAGCGCATCGGGTGCAGTGTTCAGCCAGTTACTGATGTTGGCGCTCATTTGACTAAGACAGATGCTCGGCTGCCCTGTCTGGGTTGAATCAGTGCAAATGTTTTCCCCTGCGGTTTGTACCGCATCCTGAATCCATCCCATGGCGATTCGTTGGGCTGAGGCTTGCGCTCTGTTCCAAGACCCATCCACCAAGGCTTTAGCGAGCAATGCACTGTCGGCGGTTTGGCAGACCCATTTTGCTCTTGTAAAAGAACAAGCTTGCTGTAACCAATCCAGCGGACTCGAGGCGTGTGATTGCCCCATAAAAAAGAAGGAAAAAAGCATCACCAAGAAAAGTCTTTTCATATTGACCTCCAATCTGTTGCTAAAGCCATCATTGCGGCTGAGCGGTTGCCTTTGAATTTCTCTAAAGCCCGTTCACGTAAACCCTTATCGTCTTTGTCACTGGTGTAATGCCAATACTCAAGGTCACTGGTCTGAATGCGAATCACACCACCCTCGAGTCCGCCATCAGCCCGACGAATAATCGCTAAGCATTCACTGTAAATACCCTTCATGCCTCGCAACTTGGCAATCGTATCCACCATATTGCTTGGTAATCCAAGCCGCTCGACCATGATTTGTGCTTCAAAGCGATCCAAGCGAAATAACAAAAAGATTGAGGCATTGTCAACAATCCCGTTCAAAGCTGGATTTTGGAAAATGCTCGCGCCTTGGTTAATCACCGTACAAGCCGTGTTGTACTTAGCGGCTGTGGCAAACAGCGTGACCGTGGTGGCAATGGCTTGCGGGGTGTCAGTCATTGCTTTAAGTTCTTCGATCACCACCCGTTTACGTTGGCTGACATCACGCATTAACCAACGCATAATTAAGTTGGTTAAGACCATCATCCCGACACGTTGTAATGCCCCTGCCTGTGCAATGTTCTTGGTCTCAAAACTTAAAACCTTAGCCGATAAATCAACCGTGCTTGGGCGATCAAGAAATTGACCCATCGGGGTATCACCGATCCAGCTTTGCAAGTCGCGTGAAAGCGAAAGGGCAATTTCGCGCTCTTTGGGTCCAAGGTCGCGTTCACCAATGCGGTTCATCATCTCAAAGCGGCGCACAAGGTCACTGAGCAGCACTGGGTTTTTAATGATGTTACCGCCAGACTCGTAGTGCGCTAATTCAAAGGTCTGGGCGATGGCATGAGGAATAAAACTCAGTTGCTCACTGGTTGGGTTGGTGAGCATTGATTCCATGATGTTCGCCATGACTTGAGCTTGGGCTGGGTCTGGCACAAGCTGGTCAAAACTCAGTTCAAAGGGATTGATGGCATCCCTGCCTGGTGTGATTTCAACCAAGCCACCTTCCGCACTCTTTACTAACTCATCCCAAGAGTTACCACGATCAAGCACCACCAGTTCGTCACCACGTTTAAGTTCACCCATGACAAGTGCTTGAGCGCCAAATGATTTTCCACTCCTTGAGCCGCCTAAAATAATGCAGTGTCCATTAGCAGCTCGTTCATCTAAGAGCGAGAAGGGAATCAAGCCACCGTAACGGTTGGCAACAATGTTGCCCCCATGCTTTGACCCAGCCCAAGGACTGACCGAAGGCATAAAATTCTTAGCTGTAATATCAAAGGTGCTGCGCTTATACGTCCCAGCCCTGCCACTAAACGGCAAGGCATTAAAAAAGTGTTCGGCGTGTTCAAAGGTGTCAGCCCCAAGTTGCAGTCCAGACATGGTTTCAAAGTAGCTGGCGATGTCGCTGCGCGTGGTTTGTAAGGCTTCTTTGCTGTCAGCAATCACAATTGCCGTGCATGAAAGTGTGACGATGTGACGCTCGAGCGCCGTCATCTCTTCGACGGCAGCAGCTTTGCGTTCAGCATCGGCTCTGCCAATACCTTTGGCTGTACCAAGGGCATAGAGTGCCTGACCCATCAAACTGCGTTGCGCCTTGGGTTGGCGTGGGTGAAAAACATCGGTAATCAGCCACATTGTCCCTGTAGGTGCGAAGACCGAATTGATACGCCCAAAAATCGAGCTTTCAGGCAACCCCTTCATCGCTAACGTAGTCAGGTATTTGCTACCAATTCGCAAGAAAGACGGGTTCTCATTGTCAATCTCTGACTGACACAGTTGGTGGCGTAGGGTTTCTACTGTCAGTTCAGGAAATTCTTTGACCGCTTGGCGCGAGAGGGCTTTTAATTCGCGTTCCTCAAGGCGACGGTAACGCGGCGCATGGTTTCTGATCAGACCAGGATTAAGCATTCGCCAAATTGCTCCAAAAACATCATCATCACCCATCGGCACAGCCGCAATTCCAGCGCTGGCAAAGCCCATAATGAACCGCTCCTGCACCTTTTTGACTTCATCCAGTATCATTGGGTATTCCTCGGGCGTAAACGGCTCGAGTCCAGGCTTTTTATAGGTGCTGACAGTACAAGTCCCGTAGACTCGCCACTGGCGTACCCCACCTTGGGTAACAATGTTCTTTTGAGCTTCATAGCGACTGAGTGCCAACGCCTTCAGCATCGGTTTATCAGTGGTGATGTCATCAAAATACTGCTCGAGCGGGGTGTCTATGGCTGGGACGATTTCAGCGATCATCCTAAAGCGTTCGTTGCTTGGGGTACAGCTCCTAATAATATATAAGTACGTGTCAGCAAGGTCTTGCATCGCATCAAAACCCATAAAATCCGAATCTGGCAGTTGCAATAAAAAACCAACCTCAAAGACGCGATTGCGGCACTCGATAATCCCGTCTTGCAAATGCCAGTACGGTAATTGGGTGAGTAAGTTCGCCTCGCGGCGCGGGGTAACTTTGGGTTCAGCCTTGGTTATGTTGCTGGTGGGGTGTGGTTTAGTTAGCGTCATTGGTTCTCCTAAAAACAAAAGCCGCTCGTTTACACGGCGGCTTTTGTCACAAAGGCGTGCTATTTTTCTCGAGCCGCGATATGAGGCAAAGGCTGAGGATCAAGGCGAAGCACATAACGGTCAGCCTTAAACGCAAAACGCATGGCAACAGTGATTTTGTCCATCACATCGAGGTCTTTTGCAAACTGCGTGATGGGGTGAACGACGAAGGCAATAATTGGTAGTGGTACGAGAAATTGAAGCAGTTGATTACCAACGAATCCACGCCCATACAGGTAAATCAAAATTGCCATCACAAAGTAAAAGCCAAATTGCACATCCGTCACAGTGCCGAAAACATAGACAGTGCCACGGTTAAGTTTTCGCGTCGGGACAGCTTCCATTAGCAAGTAAAAGAAGCTGTCGCTGCCACTGCCGTCAAAACTGCGGCGGGAAGAGCAACCGCCACCAAACCACCAATTAAACCTTTAACAATCAATTGACCCCCTTGACCTTCTTGCTGCATCAATTGTGAGCCTCCTTGGAAGCAGACAGCCAGAACAGCTAAACCTACAATGCCTAAATAAATGGGTTTTACCCAAGTCGCACAAAAAGTGCTGATTTGGGTCACAACCGCAGCACCACCAGCCACCTGTGCAAATGCCTGATTACCAAAGCCTAATGCCAAAACACCAAGGATCACCAAACTGGCAAGCGCCTTGTCTTTGTGCTGCTGGGTAACGACGAACCGACGACTAACTTTCTTCATAATTTTACCTCCGAATAAATCCTAGAAAACAGGACACGACCCCCATGTAACCGCTTTGGGGTCGTGGGAACTTTTCTAAGATCACTCCATGAAGAAGGTGATTCTGCTCCCCGAAGACCGATTGCGCTTTGAAACAACCCTCGGTCAAGCCCTCCCAAACCCCTCGACCCCAGAATTTGATGAATTTTTGGATGTTGTACAAGGAGAAAACCCTGAGTTAGCAACGGAAATCCGCAATTCGCTCAAGGTACTGGGCATTCCCAGCGCCAATGATGTCCAAGCCGTCAAAGCCAAGGAAACAAAAAAGAATGCTGCTTTCTGGCAGAGACTTTTTTATAAACAAACGCCTGACGGATGGGTGCAAGACAAAGGTAAAATCACTCGAAGTGCAATCCTTGCAGTTGGTACTTTGGCATGTGTTTTGGCTTTGGGTTTATTTGTTCGCCCTGCACAAAGCTCTGGTTTTTCTTTGGGCGGTTTGAAAAACAATAAAGTCCCTGTTGATTCAACCGCTACCAACACCACTGACCCTAACGCTCCTATTATTGTTCCTGCTCCAAACGGTACGAATCCAGACCCTAATAATCCAAATCCAGACCCTAACAATCCAAACCCAGACCCTAACAATCCAAACGGTACCAATCCTGACCCTAACAATCCAAACCCAGACCCTAACAATTCAATCAATCCAAATCCTGATCCTAACAATCCAAACCCTGACCCAAACGCTCCGAACCCTGAACCCTTTGACGCAAGCCCCACACCTCGGCAAACCCCGCCTGTCAACAGTAACGGTTCTTCTGGCACAGCCTCAAGTGGATTCTCTAACCAAACTGGCTCGAGCCAAAACAACCCTACAAGCAATCCTTCAAACTCTGGCTCGAGTAATGTTTCCTCAGCTAATCGCACAACCTCAAGCTCTCCTAAAGCATTATCAAATGCTGCCAGTTTCACAACTTCAGGTAAAAGCGTCAAGCACAATTTTTCGTTGCAAAACAGTAATCCTAATCCCAGTGGCGCTCGAGTCGGTTCAGCAATGGTACTG
>JBEGTV010000021.1:0-13001 GCA_041179225.1 Deinococcota bacterium
TTAGAAGCGATACTCGAGAATTTGCCCGATATTATCGCCCGTTATGACTATGAATATCGATATTTATACATTACCCCTAATTATGAAACATGGTCTGGTTTACGCCAAGACCAATTGCTTGGGCATACGCTTGCCCAAACTGGTTTTTCAAAACGATTATTACGCATTTGGCAATCAGCCATTGAAGATGTTTTTCAAAGTGGATTACCCAAAACCATCGAGTACGAGATGCAGCACAATGGCGAAAAGTGCTACTTTGAATCAAGATTGATTCCAGAATTTAATGACATCGAACTTATACAATCGGTTTTAACTTGCACCCGAGAAATCACTCAAAATAAATATGCTCAAACCATGCTTGAAGCTAGGGAACGGCGCTTTCGAGCGTTGATTGAACATAGTGCTGAAGCCATTGCCTTATTTGATACAAACGGTACAATCCTCTATGGTAGCCCCTCGACCAGTCATATTTTAGGTTTTGCACTTGAAGATTTTGTTGGCTATCCTTCAACCGAGTTTATTCATCCAGATGATATTCCAACTGCAGGTTCTGCTTTTCGGCGCTCACTGATGCAACCCAGTATTGGTGTTCCCACCGAAGTGCGTTTTCGGTGTCAAGATGGTTCTTGGCGTTGGGTAGCGGGTACATTTACCAATTTGTTACATGACCCCGATGTAGGAGCAATTATTGCCAATTACCGAGATGTCAGCCCAAATCATCAACAAGCTGAACTGATCCAAAAACGTGAACAACAATACCGAACTTTAATCGAGAATTTACCAAATGCACTGGTGGCACAAATTGACCTCGAGATGCGATTTTCAATAGTTGGTGGCACATTACTGAAAAATTGGAATAAAGATAACCATGATTTAGAAAACCTGACCCTTCAAGAATATGAAACCCAATACTTAGAACAAGCAACAGCTTTATACCAACGAGCTTTTGCTGGGGAGCAAGTTGAAGAACAGTTTCAGTACCATGATAGAATGGTCAAAATTAGCATCATCCCAAATTATGATCATCAAAAAATTGTTGGAGCAACAATTCTGGCTTTTGACATTACTGATGTTTACGAGGCTCAAACCGCCTTATCCGCCAGTGAAGTCCGTTTCCAAGCCGCTTTTGATCAAGCCGAAATTGGTATGGCAGTCTTAGAGATGAACGGAGCTTGGCGGCGGATCAACCAAGCGTTTGCAGAAATGCTTGGCTACACCAGTGAGGAACTACAAAAGTTGTCAATCACAGCTATTTCACATCCAAGCGAATACCATAATGATATTGAACGTGGACTTAGGTTACTCGATGAGGGTCAACTTCAATACGAAAAGTGCTATCGGCACGCCAATGGAAGTACGGTCTGGGCAAGGGTACACTTAGCCATTATTAATGACGGAAAAAATCAGTACATGTTTAAGCAAATTGGCAATATTACCGAAGAAAAAAAGCATGAAGTGCAAATACAGCAACTAAACCTCGAACTTGAACAGCGTTTAGAACGTATGAATTCACTGCGGGAAATTGACAGTGCTTTGGTCTCGAGTTTGGATTTGTCCGTAACATTAGGTTTGGTCATTGAACAAATCCGTAAACAACTTAGCGCACAATCGGCGGATATTTTGTTGTACTACCCAGAGTCGCTCAGTTTGCGCTATTTTGTCGGGCGGGGATTTAAGACTGAAGCCATTAAAACTGCTTCGGTTAGACTTGGAAACCCTCTAAGTGGTCTGGTTGGTTTAGACCGCCTTGTCATGGTCATTCCAAATGTATCGGCTCGAGATATTTCGTTTGAATACCAAGATTTCTTACATGCCGAAGGGGTAAATTCATACATCGGATTACCGCTTTTAGCCAAGGGTGAACTGCTTGGAGTCATCGAAATCTATAATGGTTTACCACTTGAGCCATCGGCTGAGATTATGGAATACCTTGGTATTTTAGCCAGCCAAGCAGCTTTGGCAATTGAAAATACCCGTGTTCTGCGGGCATTGCAATACTCGAACACCGAACTTGCAATGGCATATGACGAAACGATTGAAGGTTGGTCGAGGGCGCTTGATTTACGCGATAAAGAAACCGAAGGACATAGCCGCCGTGTCACCGAAATGACCGTGCGTTTGGCTCGAGAAATGAATTTACCTGAATCAGAAATTACCCATATGCGGCGTGGTGCTTTGCTGCATGACATTGGTAAAATGGGTGTACCAGATGAAATTCTATTGAAACCAGGTAAATTGACCGATGAAGAATGGGTAGTCATGCGTAAGCATCCAGATTTTGCCCATGAATTGCTTGCTCCAATTGGTTTTTTAGGTCAAGCCCTCGATATTCCTTATGCACATCATGAAAAATGGGATGGAACAGGTTATCCACGCGGGTTGCGTGGACAGCGAATCCCGCTTTCGGCACGAATCTTTGCCATTGTAGATGTCTGGGATGCCTTAAAGTCAGACCGTCCATACCGCAAGGGTTGGTCTACACGGCGCATTATCGATCATATCTTAGAATCGTCTGGAACACATTTTGACCCTAAAGTCGTCGAGGTTTTTCTGAGATTAATCGCCAAAGAAGAAAATGTATTTTTATCTGATTTGGTAGATTATTCAGCCAGAAGCAACTAAAAATTGGTGGCTCTTTCGGTAAAAAAAGTTGGTGGTTCTCGAGCCTATTTTAGTTTTGCTTTTTTACAATGACTGATTAGGGTTGAACAAAATACGAATGAACTGTGGTGTGATTTTTGCACACTGTATTTGCTAAAGATACTATATAGTGCTAGCACAAGCCAAGGCTTGCTTGATTTACCAATGTTCAAAAGGAGATGCTTATGGAACACCCTCAGTCCAGCGTTCATTCATTTCATATTCCCGAACAGCAAGGTTATTTCTCAAGAAATTCCATTGCCCAACTAGCTGTTGAACTCGAGGAACGTGGCTTAGAACCTCAAGGACACACGTTACGGATTGTGCGTTTGGCAGAATCCATTGGCAATATGCTCGGCTTGCGAAGCGATAACATGGAAGCATTGATTCATGCGGCTTATTTGCACGATGTTGGAAAACTCATGTTACCCGAAAAAATTTTACTCAAACCAGATTCACTTGACCCGTCCGAATGGGACATGATTAAAACCCATTCGCGTTGGAGCGCTATTATTGCTGCTGCCTTACCCTCAGTCCACCCACGGGCTGTAGCGGCTGTCCTGCATCACCATGAACGCTGGGATGGAACGGGCTACCCTTCGTATTTAAGTGGTGAACAAATCCCAATTGAATCAAGAGTTATTGCAGTTTGCGATGTTTACGATACCCTGATTTCCAAACGCAGTTATAGCCGTGCTTGGTCGCCGCACAATGCGCTCGAGGAAATACAATCCAGACGTGGCAATCATTTTGATCCAAAGGTGGTAGATGCCTTCTTGGAACGCGCCTTGGGTAAACTAACTTTGACCATTTAAGCCTAACTAGCCATTGAGGAAACTTGTATGTCATCCCCGACCCCACAATTTGCGGCTTTGCGCTTTATGGCGGTGCAGTTGCTGATTCAAATCGCAACTTACGGCTACTATGCTTTTTTGGCACGCCTGCTCGAGCCGAACCATTTCTCAAAGTACATTGGTTTAACGGCTTGTGTATCGGTCTATATGGTTTTGGGGATTGCGGTACAGCAAGCTGCCGCCCAAAGAGCCGCTAAGCAGCAATCCATGACCATCTCGAGCCATCTGTTGTGGCTAGGCTTGGGCATCACTGCTGTGGCTGCGCCTGTTTTACAGCACTTTGCCCAAATTCCTTGGGCTTGGATTTTGGGTCTAGCAATTTGTACTCCATTTTACATTGCACTTTCGGTTTGGCGAGGCGTACAACTTGCCCAAGCATCGGTTTACCTTGAGCATAATTTTTTACTTGAACATGGCTCTAAAATTCTGCTGACCCTTTTACTTGGCTTGGTGGTTTCAAAACCAGATGCGGCTGGTTTTGCGATTCCGATTTCGATTATTGTCGCTGCCTTACATTCACGCTTTTTCCAGCCAACCGCTTTAACCTTGGGACGTACAGTTTCAAACAATCCTTTTTTAATCAGCACTTTTTTGCAATTGCTCTCGAGCAACCTAGATGTGGTTTTGGCTCAAGTATTTTTACCCCCAGCCCAAGCAACAATTTATGCACAATCGGCTTTACTGGCTCGAGTGATGCTGTTTTTTGCCACAGCCTTGATTCAAGCACATACCAAACAATTACTTGCCCATGCCCAATTTGCTAGGCATTTAGCAATCTGGTTAATAGCGGCTGGAATAGCCTATTTACTTGCGGTAATGCTATTTGGGCAATTGGTTTTGAGTTTAATGTATGGCACATCCCAAAATACCTTAGAAGTTTGGGGATTGCTGGCTTTGGCTGCCACAGTTCTGAGTTTGGGTGGGCTATATATTCAACAGCAACTGCTCCATGGGTCTAACCAAGCGGCTTGGTTATGGTTATTTTGTATTGTTTTGCAAACAACTGGAATGTTTTTTTGGCATGATTCAGCTTTGACTTTGGGGGTGGTTCAATTGGTAACTATTTTGCTCTGGTTGGGGTTCATTGGTTTTTATCAAGTCATTCAAGATTCAAAAGGGAGTTTGTATGTCTTACGAAAATTTTTTGGCATGGCGTGACCAATTGCGTAAACGCCCAGTTTTGAGCATTATCGTACCTACTTATAACGAAGAAATCCGAATTTTACCGACCCTAGCCAGTATTGCCGTGGTCGTATCAGGCATTGAAGCCAATTGGGAATTGATTGTGGCAGACGATGGTAGCCGCGATGATACGGTGCGTTTGGTTCAAGAGCTTGGTTGGGCAAATCTTAAAGTTGTGGCTCATGCCAACACAGGTAAAGGTGGGGCAGTACGGCGAGGAATGCTTGCGGCTCGAGGACAGTATTTACTGTTCACCGATGCTGACAACAGCACCCCAATCGAAGAATTACCAAAATTTCTAGCAGCAGTACAACAAAAAGCCGATATTGTAATTGGTTCTCGGGCTTTTGCAGGGGCAAACGAAGAAAATAAAAGCCTGATTCGTACCTTAGGTTCTCGAGTCATCAGAACTTTGGCTCAATTTGGTTTGGGTTTACCAATCAAAGATACCCAATGTGGTTTTAAGCTCTTTCGGCGTGACGCAGCTTTGCGTTTATGTGCTTTACAAAGGATGGAGGGGTTTTCGTTTGACCTTGAATGGTTGTATTTGGCTCGCAAGCACAGTTTTCGGGTCATGGAATTACCCGTGCGTTGGTTTGATGCTCCGGGCAGTAAAGTACAAGGTTTGCGTGACGGTCTACGTTTTATCCGCGATATGGCAAAGATAATCCACAATGACTTTATGGGTTTATACCGTTCAGGAGGTGAACAAGATGCACCTAGCTATCATCAGCACCTTCCCACCAAGTAAAGGTACTTTAACCGAATATGGACAGCACTTGGTGAAGGCATTTTCAACAAAAACAGCCATTAGTCAGCTAAGTGTAATCGCCGACCAAACAGGCTTGCCAGAAACCCTCGAGTTGCCACGCACCACCATTCATCGGGTATGGGGCTTTAACGATCCCCTCAATCCTTGGCGGATTCGTGAAACCCTATTAAAACTCAAACCAGACGCAGTTTTACTGAATTTACAATTCACCACTTTTGGAAGCCAACATTTGGCTGCCGCCTTTGGTTTAGGAGTCCCTGCTTTACTTCGTTATTCGGGTTTACCGACCATTACTTTACTGCATAACCTGATGGACACAGTAGACTTAAAACAAGCTGGTTTTGGTGGCTCTGCCCTAAAAGAAAAATTCATTCGGTTTGCGGGTTGGGGGCTAACCAAAACGCTCTTACAAAGCCACCGCTTAGCCGTGACCATGCCAGAATACCTAGAAATTTTAGAGCAGCGCTACCATGCTAAAAATGTCTTTCATGCGCCGCACGGCGCGTTTTCGCGGCGCGAAGCCACACCTTTACCAGCTCGGCGCACAATCATGACTTTTGGTAAGTTTGGTACATATAAAAAACTCGAGCCTTTAATTGAAGCCCACCAATTGCTTTTAGCCCACGACCCAGAGTTACGGCTGGTGATTGCAGGCAGTGATTCACCCAATGCGGCTGGCTATTTGGCTTCTTTACAGCAGCGTTACGCGAACGCTAAACAAGTTGAATACACAGGATATGTACCCGAAGAAGCCGTACCAAAACTGTTTGAAGATTCAAGTGTGGTGGCATTCCCATACACCGCAACCACAGGTTCGAGTGGAGTTTTACACCAAGCAGGAGAATTTGCTCGAGCCGCCGTGATGCCAGCCATTGGCGATTTAGAAGCCTTGGTCAAATGCGAAGGCTACAAAGCCGAATTCTTTCAAGCTGGCGATGTCAACAGCCTAGCCCAAGCCTTATGGCGGGTTTTAGAGAACCGCGAATATGCCACAGCCCTAGGCTTACATAATCACCAAGCCTCGAGTGGTTTACTGATTTCCGAAGTTGCCGATCTGTATTTGGCTCAATTCCAACAACTAAAACTCCAAACCCAAGCACAACCCGAGGTACAATATGGAAATTAAAACCCAAACCGAATCAGAAACAACCGTTATGTACCTTTCGGGGCGTTTTGATGCCCACACCACCCAAGCCTTTTCCGAAGCAGCAGCACTGCATAATGGACGACTTGTGGTTGACTTGGCTGAGGTCATTTTTATAGATTCACGCGGTTTGGCAGCCCTGATTAGTGTTTACCACCGACTTGGGGCATTGCTGACCTTGCGTGATCCACAAGACCCTGTGCGTCTGATTTTTGAAGTCACCAAACTCGACCAAATTTTTATATTTGAACAGGTGGCTGCATGAATGATCATACAGTTGAAATCAATGCGTTAGCCAGCACTCTGGCTGACAGCTTTGATCAGATTGTTTTTTTAGAACGAGCCGTACAGCACATTACCAGTTGTGAAACACTCGAGGATGTCTTGCCGATTCTCGAGGAAGCCCGCCGTGCTTTTGGCGCAGAGCAAGCCGCCCTTTATGTGGCTGGTCAAAATCTGACACCTGTACCACGTTGGTTGAGCGAATTAGCTGAGCATCGGGTGATTATGATGCGCCCCGCCTTAATTGTACCATTTCAAGATGGTTGGAGTGCCTTCTGGGGTCGGGAACGCGATTTTGGTGCGCCAGAACGAAAAATCGCCGAAACCCTTGGACGTTTAATTACAGGACTGTATCGTAGTCTCGAGTCTCGTCGTGAACAACACAGAATCGCCCTTGAAGAACACGAACAACGCCTTGCTTCGCGGCTTTGGCGTACTATTATGCTCGAACGCCAAGGGCAACTGACTCAACATCTTTGGCAAGCCTGGTACGAACCTGCCCGTGAAGTGGGTGGAGATTTTTATTTGGCAGATGGCGAATGGGTTGTGGTTGGTGACATCAGTGGCAAAGGCTTAGCCGCCGCCATGCTTTCGGGAATGTTTCAAGCTGCCACCAAAGTTGCACTTCGCCAAACAATGCCAAGTCTTGCCCTCGAGCAAGCGCTTTTTGCTGATTTTACCCGAACCGGAATGTTCTGCACTTTGTTTGCTGCCAAATTTTTTGGGAATGGTGAAATGGGATACCTGAACATGGGGCATCCAGCCGCCTTAATTTTGAATCCTTCAGGGACAGTACGGCGTTTACCTGCTAGCAGTATGCCTTTTGGGATTTTACCACTTGGTAACTTGGCATTAACTCGGATTTCTTTAGAACCCAATGATATTTTGGTGATGTTTACAGATGGTGTAACCGAAGCCAGTCAACTGAATACTTTGTATGGTGAAGATCGTCTAATCTATTTGTTGCAAGGTTGTCGTCAGCCTAGCGAAGTGATCGAAAAAATTCGTACATCGTTACAAGACTGGAAAATCCAAGATGATGTTTGTGTTGTTGCTGTACAGTATATACCAGACAAAATTGCTGTGCCGCATGTACCAGACCAAGTTGCTGTGCCGCATGTACCAGACCAAGTTATTCAAGAAGGAGGTGTTAAACTCAATTGAGACGCACAGAATTTCTACAATCCCAACCCACCCAAGCTCAATTTGTTGGCGAAACCAAATCGCTTGCGCCAATTGCTGATTTTTTGGTTGTTTCTGGGGTTAAAAATGCTCAAATTGCTTTGGTGATCCATGAATTGGCAGCCAATGCCATGCTTCATGGTCAGGCAAAAAATTTATACCTTGAGGTGAGTGAACAACCACAACATTGGCGAATTACGCTAACCGATGATGGCATTGCTTTTGATTTAACAGCCCAGAAAGCAGCCTCGGTGGGCGAGTTAAGAATCGGGGGTTATGGGGTGCGAATTATTCATGATCTAGCAAGTAGCATAAAATATCAACGTTCTGAACACAAGAATATCAATCAATTGGATTTCATCAAATGAAAAACCATAAGGTCATTTTTGTTTTAGATGATGATTTGTGCATCCGTATTTTGATGAAACATATCATCGAATCTTTTGGATATTCGGTGGAGCTTTATGCCAATCCTGATGAAGCCTTAAAGAATTTTCACCATAACGTATTTCTTATTTTTACCGACCTGAATATGCAGCCGTTTAGTGGTTTACAGTTCTTAAAAAATATTCGACAATTTTCTAAAATACCGATTGTGATGATCAGCGCTCAAGGTGAACTCTCCGAGGAAATCTATGCCAAGGCACTTGGGGTCAATAGTTTTTTAACCAAACCTTTCTCGAGGGATCAGGTTTTACAAGAAATCAAAAGATATGATTTATCTCACCCGTAAACACTTGTATTTTATTGCTGCCATTTTAATTGTTTTACTTTTTCATGGCACTTTACTCATTAACCAAAGTTTTTACCGGACCTATGACGCTATTATTCATATTTTTTTTGGGTCTCATTATGCACAATCGTGGTTTGATCCGTGGGAACCGCGCTGGTACACTGGATTTACTGTTTTTTCTTACCCACCGCTTGGACATCAGTTCATTGGTGCTTTAAGTTGGTTGCTTGATTTACGGGCTGCCTTTGTGGTGGTTCAGTTGTCTGCGCTTCTAATTTTTGTGCTTGGCTTATACCGTTTTGCACAGCTTTTTGTTTCAACCAGAGCGGCTGGCTATGCTTGTGTTTTACTTGTGGTCTCGAGTAGTTTGGTTGAAACAGTTCATGTTTTTGGACAGTTGCCAACCACCCTGTCTTTGGGGCTTTTACTCAATGCACAACCATTTGCGATTAGCTACCTTCGCTTTGGTAAGCGCCAAGACCTCTTCAAAGCCCTCGGGCTTTTTGCTGTTACCACCACAGCCCATCATGTCACAACGCTGTTTGGCAGTGTTTTTTTTGTCATGCCTCTGATTTTAACCTACTGGCTGCAAGCCCGTTTGCAGGCGCGTCCACTTGAACCACAGGATAAACAAAAAATAATTTACCGAATGCTGCCTCGGACGTACCGAGCCGGATTATTACTTTTTTCGATTGCTTGCTTACTGATCTTGATGGTTTTGCCATATTGGTTATGGTCGCGTAATGACCCAATTACCCAAACACCAATTCCTCATGCCAGCCGAGACAATTTTTTCGTTAACCCTAACGCTGGAATGATGTTTTTTGTGATTCCTTGGGCAAGTTCTTTGATTTTTTTACCTTATGCACTTTATAAGGGATTTACCACTTGGCGTTGGACACTAGCAGCCAGCTTGTTACTATTAACCATTTTGGGAACCGGAGGCACAACGCCAATACCAAAATTTATTCTACGAAGTGCATTTGATATTTTAACCCTTGAACGCTTTACTTTTTGGGCAACGATTCTAACCCTGCCTTTTGCGGGAATGGCATTAGAAAGTTTACTGTATGGGAATTTACAAAAATGGCTAGATGCCAATTGGGGCAGGCGAATACGCTTGGTTTTATTGGCAACAGGCATTATTTTTACGGTGACAACGGCTGTTTTTATTTCGGGTTTAACCCGTTTACGTCAATTTCAACCCGAACCAATTAACATGAAACCCATTACCCAATTTATTGAAAAAGATGAACATTGGCGTTACCGTTACCTAACCCTTGGTTTTGGCGACCAAATGGCGTGGCTTTCGGCAAATACCAGAGCTTTAACCCCCGATGGTAATTATCATTCGGCACGGCGGTTAATCGAATTAACCAGTACCCCAGTCGAGCGCCTTGATGGGGCAAAATACACAGGAGTTCCGGGCTTAGGCAGTCTCGAGGACTTTATGATTTACCCAGAGCGTTTTAACTTAAAATTTGTTTTTTCAAATGACACTTTTTATGACCCATTACTCTATTTTAATGGCTGGCATCAAGTGGTACGGCTCGAGAATGGGATTATGGTCTGGGAGCGCGAAGATATTGCACCATTACCAGAACGCTTGCCACGCCCAACCATTTCTTTATGGCAACGTTTGCTCTGGGGTTGCTTGCCATTTTTAGCGGTTTTAACAAGTTTTTTTCTTTTATTCCAAAAACCGATTAAACAGCAGCTTATTTTTTGGCACTCTCATAGAATTGGCAAGCGTATTTTGCGCTTCTTAAAACAAGATGCAAGTCCCGATGTTTTTTTAGAACATATTCCAATCACAAAATTTCTGAGCTTTGAACGCTTATCGGTCTCGGTACGACGTTACCGAGTGATTGGGCTTAGTTGCGCTGGAATTTTTATAGGCTGCTTGGTTTGGTTTTTACTCCCTCGAGATACCCCAGAAAACACTGTTTACAAATACTGGAACGATATTGATTTTGGGCGTTTTACTCAGTCATACACACGAATTGCCGCGCAGAATGGTTTGACCCTCGAACGTTATTTATTAGACCGTTCCGTACAGGGAGGGTTATTGGTGAATTACGCTAAACTCGAGAAAATTCGTACCAAGCTGCTTGGAATCAGCCAAACCGAAGCCGTGGTGCAAGCCGATTTAACTTGGATGACCAGTTTAACTTCATATCCGCAAACCATTACCCATGAATTAACCCGAACCAATCAAGGCTGGCAAATTAAACAAGCTCCAATCTTAAAAACACGTTCGACTCAACGATTTATGACTGACCCTACCCTCGAGTATTTTCGCGCTCCACGGCGTTTAACCACCGCAACCAGCGATGCCAGAGATATTCTTGACCGCCCACAATTGCAAATTTCTAATGAGCGATTGATCAGTTGGATGAAACCAACAGGGGAAACAGTTTATACGATTTTGGGTGAGCTTGAAAACCTTGATGCTCGCCCCGCCGATTGTACCGTCACAGTGGTTTTGCGTGACTCGCAAGGGCGGGTTTTAGCTCAAAATAATGTTGGTCTTGAAATGATTCATAAATTATTGCCCGGAGAACGAACAACCTTTCGCTTGGATTTCTTAGGCGTGGCTGCACCATCGGATTTTGATATTGCAGCCAAAGCCGTGGTCACACAAATCGATTTACAACGTCCCTTAGCCATTTGGATTCGACCCAATGGGATTTTAGGGTTTAAGACTCAAATTATCAATGTTTCAACAAAAAATGTGGTCATCCCTCGAGCCTTAATCAGCTTTTACGATACTTTTGGATTGGCGTGGCTGGATATTCAAACGATTCCAGAGCAAATCCAAGCCCATCAAACCATCGAACGAGAATTGATTGTTTCGTTTCCTGAAAAGTACCGGCTGATTAAAGCCAAAAGAAACTTAAGCGAAGTGGATACTGTTTTTGACGTGAAAAACCAAGTTCGACCTCCATCTTTAAGTGCGCCTTTGGTCAACTCAACGTTCCTTAAATATCGTGTGCAAATGCAGGCTTTTGGTGGAACACCATGAAATTTCCAGTTATAAGTACAACCACGAAATTTCTAGTGGTGGGAATAGTGACTTTAGTAGTTATTGTTGTAGGATTTTTTTATTCTCGAGCTGTCTTTGTGCCAGTCTTGCTCGGTTTTTATCCGCAACTCAAAACCGAATTGCAAGCCAATGGGATACGCATTCGCCTAACTGCCCCAAATGGGTTGGTGTTTCCAGAAAACTTGCCCATCACTGTGTGGCTCGAGACTGCGGCAGGAATTATTGTTCGGGAGGCAAAAACTCTTGGACAAGCCGAGCAAACCCTATTTTTTTCATACCAACGAGCGGGCTTAATTTTGTACCGTGTAAAAGTTGCTGAATATCTGTCTCGAGGAGAATTAACTCGAGTTCCAGCAAATCCGATTCATCCCTTAAAACTGAACGTCGGCGCTCGAGCCGTTAGATTAGATACATCGCGCCCACCAGCTTTGGTCATGCACCCACTTGACGCTCAGGGGAATGTCAGTAATACCCCGATTACCGTAACGACCTTATTGCCAAATGGTCAACTTCAAGAGAAAATTATTCGCAGCCAACATTTGGTGGCTTGGACATGGCTTCCAGTTGGTCGTCGCACAGGCTTACTGCGTATTTCGGCGCAAACCCCAACTGCTTTTGCTGAACGTTCAGAAGTAGATTTATTGTCTGGGGCAACCACCCAAGCCAATTTTAGTTTAAGCCCAAGCAGCTTAAACAGCGCCACTCGAGATGACCTAAGTTTAAGTTTACGAAACGCCCAAGACCAATTTGGCAATCCAGCCGTCGAAGGTTCAGCCGTTGAATTCTCGAGTATTCAAGCCCTGACTTGGAATTTTTTTATGGTGCGTTCTTTGGTGCGTTCAACTGCTAGTGCCAAAATGAGTCTTTATCTGCCTGTTGGAAAATTTCTTTTATATACCCGCAGCGAAAAACTTTTAAGTTCAGCAACGGGGTTTTTAATCAAAACTCCGCGTACCACAACTTGGCAAATATGGCGTAAAAAAGACTTTATTTATAGTTCAGTGATCCGAGACTCCATTGGTGCAATTTTAGACGATGGTACACCAATCAAAATCACCGTTTGGACTGAAAAAATTGTGCATCAAAGTCAGACTTACTTAAAAGACGGAGAAATGAAATGGCAAATTCCACAACTCAGTGGGCGCTTAAAGCAAATCAGGGTTAGT
>JBEGTV010000022.1:0-12919 GCA_041179225.1 Deinococcota bacterium
AACACGCACATTGAGTAATTTAGCTGCCCAATTAACACCAGCCCCGAATTGACCGTTGTTGGTGGTTGCTCCCATTGTTCCAGCCACATGTGTGCCGTGCAAACCAATGCGATTATCGTATGGATTGGCATCGCGCCCATCGCCATCTTCGGCAGCCGTAGCTTCGGAAATAAAGTCATAACCAATGTTACTTGCCATGCGTCCAGCAAAATCTGGATGGGTTTTAGCATCTCCATCGGTTAAGTTGTAAAGCATTCCGTCGTCCACTACAGCCATGACGGTACTTGCCACACCTGTGCTGATGTCCCAAGCGGCTGGTAAATTCATGGCGTTGTAATGCCATTGAACATTGAATTGTGGGTCGGTAGGAAGAGCCAAGGCTTGGTAACGATAATTGACTTCGGCGTATTCTACATCGCTACGGTTTGAAAGTTGCCGCACCATCTCGAGGGTTTGTTCGGCGTTAGCGTTGGCACGAAATAAACTGGTCTTGGCTAAGCCTAAAGCCCGCACTCGAGCCAATTGCAACCCACCAGCTTGTAAGGTCAGGGCATTGGTAGCTTGGATTTTACTCTTAAATTTTACGATCACTTCGCCAGCCACAAAATTATCTGCACTGGCTGGTTTGGTTGTACCGGGGCTGACTGTACCAGAAATTGAACCATTGCCACCGCCTCCGCAACCAATTAAACCGATGGTTAGCACACTAAGAATTGAGAGGGTTTGAACAACATGTTTTTTCATATTTGAACCTCCAGCATTACTTTTACCACACCGAGACTACCAAAAATCAGTAGGCACAACCTACCTTACAAAAAACTTGCGCCTTTTACCTGCCCTTTTTCGGTATGCTACTGCCCATGAAAACGGTTTATGATGCACTGATTGTCGGTGGGGGGCATAATGCGCTGACCTCGGCGGGATACCTCGCCAAAGCGGGTTATAAGGTAGCGGTGTTTGAACGCCGCCATGTGATTGGTGGGGCAGTTTGCACTGAGGATGATATTTTACCGGGTTACAAGGTGGATGTTGGCTCTGGGGTGCATATCATGATTCATCTTACGCCTGTGGTCAAAGACCTTGATCTCGAGCTGCATGGTCTTGAATATCTCGAGATGGATCCAATTGCTTACGCCCCTCTGCCTGAAGGTGGCGGTTTTGGTTTGTACAAGGATTTAGAACGCACTTGCGAGGAAATTGCGGTTTTTAGCCCCCATGACGCGGCAGCTTACCGTAAATTTGTCAAATCTTGGGATGAATTTAGTGGAAAGCTCTTTAAGGCTTTTCAAAAGTCGCCCACGGCGTGGAATTTAATCTCGAGTTTTGCGGGACGTAAACCCCCAGAAATGGATTTGCTTTTGGGGGTGATTCGTAGTTACGGACATTATCTGCGTGGGCATTTTGAACATCCCGGGGTGCGTTCGGCGCTGGCGTGGTTGGCAGCCCAGTCGGGTCCTGCGCCACACGAAATTGGTGCTGGAGGATTCTTAATGTGGCACGCGGTGCTGCATAAATTTGGGGCGAAACGAGCGGTTGGCGGTAGCGGCGCACTGACCAAAGCCTTGAAAAAAAGTATTGAACACATGGGCGGCGAGGTGCATTTGAATGCGCCTGTCAAGAAAATCGAACTCGAGGGTGGGACGGCTAAACGGGTGATTCTCGAGGATGGACGGGTTTTTGAAGGACGGGTGATTATTTCTGGGGCGCATGTGCAAACCACCTTGCTGGATTTAGTAGGCGCAGAAAACTTACCCAGTAACCTTGCTTGGAAAACCGAGAATTTGCGTGTCGGCAATGGCTTTGGTTTAATTCATCGCTTCTCGAGTTCAAGACTCCCAGAGTACGCTGGTGCGCCCGAACAAGCCACCAATGGAATGCAGTTACTCTGTCCGAGTCTGGAGTATTTAGAGCAAGCCTTTAGGGATTATGACAATGGTATCCCAAGCCGTAACCCCGCCGCGCTTGCCATGACTTTTACCAAGCTCGACCCAAGCCTAGCGCCCGCCAATAAACACTTGGTTTATCTTTGGGCGCAGTATTACCCGTTTGAGCGCTCGGATGGGCGGGTTTGGGATGCGGCAGCCGAAGCCGAAGAAGGCGCGAAACTCGAGGAAGTCTTGTTTGGGTACGCCCCAAATATGCGTGGAAGCATCGAAGGGCGGTTCACGCAAAGCCCACTGGATTTACAGCGCCGGATTGGCTTACGAAAAGGCAATGTTATGCACCTCGAGATGGGCTTAGATCAGATGTTTAGCCTTCGCCCATTGCCAGAATTATCGGGGTATCGCACGCCAATTAAAGGCTTGTATTTGTGTGGTGCAAGCACCCATCCGGGTGGTGGGGTTTTTGCTGCTTCGGGTCGAGCATCAGCACTTGTGGCAATGTATGACCTTGAAGGCGGGGCGTTTGGACGTGCTAAAACGTGGATTGAACAAGCCATGCAAAAATAAGGGCGTTGTTGACTCGGTAGCTAGAGGCGTTCGACAAATTCGGCTGTTGTTTTAGCGCGTACCTCCTCGAGTGTCGCATTAGGCATTAAACCAGTCAGGGTCAGGCTTTGATCCACAAATTCAAACACCGCTAAATCAGTAATGACCATATCCACTGCTGCCCGAGCCGTTAAAGGTAAGGTGCAATTCGGAACAATTTTACTCGAGCCGTCGGTGTTGGTGTGGGTCATGGTGATAATTAGTCTTTTTGCGCCACTGGCTAAATCCATCGCGCCACCGACACCCAAAAGCGGTTTATTTGGCACAGCCCAATTGGCTAAATTGCCCGCTTGGTCAACTTCGAGTCCGCCCATGATTGCCACATCGATGTGCTTTCCTCGAATCATGGCAAAACTTTCGCTGCTGTCAAAATAACTTGCGCCAAGCAAAGCTGTGACTGGGATTTTACCAGCATTGACAGGGTACTCGAGCGCCCCGCCATCTTCGGGCGAAGGTCCCACGCCTAGCATTCCATTTTCGGTGTGCAGAATAATTCCGTGTTCTGGTGTGATTAAATCGGCTACTAAAGTCGGAATGCCAATGCCAAGATTCACCACATCACCGCGTTGTAACTCTAAAAGCGCTCGCCGTGCCATGTGCATCCGCGCATCATCTACTTTTTTAATACTGGTTTTGACCGAAGCACTCGAGCCGAGCAGTTCAAGCGTGACATGCGCCTGTACTAAGTAATCCACAAAAACCCCCGGTGTGTGAATGCTCTCTGGCTCGAGACTACCGACAGGCACAATCTCTTCGACTTCGGCAATCACAAGGTCAGCCGCAGTTGCCATCGCCCGATTAAAGTTTTGTTCGGTCATGCGGTAGACCAAGTTACCAGCCGTATCAGCTTTCCACGCCCGCACCAGCGCCACGTTGCCCCGAATACTCGGCACAAGCACGTGCGGTACACCCGCAAAGTCTCTGGTCTCGAGATTCGCAGCAATCACTGTACCAGCCGAAGTTGGTGTGAAAAAGGCTGCCACACCAGCCCCACCAGCCCGTAATGCCTCTGCCAGTGAACCTTGCGGAATCAGTTGCACCTCAAGCGCCCCAGACTGCGCTGCCGCGACAGCTTCGGGGTTAGAAGTAAAAAACGAACCAATGGCTTTTTTAAGTTGACCATTACGCAGTAAACGCCCGCCGCCCAGACCTGCTTCGCCAACGTTATTACCAACAAAGGTTAGGTCTTTGGTAGCGGTTTCGGCTAAAGCATGTACCAAATGCACCGGATGCCCAGTCATGCCAAAACCACCCACCAGAATTGTATCGCCGTTACTGACCAAAGCCGCCGCTTCTTGGGCTGTAATTTGTGGAACTTTTTTCATATTTCCCCTTTTTTAGAGTCGTTCAAAAATTGCGGCTTCGCCCTGACCAACACCAACACAGAGTGTTGCTAGTCCGTACCTAGCGGGTAATCCAAGCAAAGCACGGCGTTCGAGTTCATAAATTAAACTGGTAACAATCCGAGCGCCAGAGCAACCAAGCGGATGCCCAAGGGCTATCGCGCCACCGTTGACATTGGTGATTGACTCGGCAATCTCGAGTTCTCGTAGCACCGCAATGGCTTGTACTGCAAAGGCTTCGTTGAGTTCGACCAAATCTATATGCCCTAGTGTAAGCCCCGCTCGAGCCAAGGCTTTCGGTACAGCTTTAACAGGTCCTAACCCCATCACCCTTGGGTCAACCCCTGCGGCTGCTCCACTGACCCAACGGGCTAGGGGTTTAATACCAAGGCTTTCGGCTCGAGTTTGGCTCATCAGTACCAACGCACTCGCCCCGTCGTTCAGACCACTGGCGTTGCCTGCTGTGACTGTGCCACCTTTACGAAAAGCGGGTTTGAGTTTAGATAACTGCTCTAAATTAGTATCGAGTTCTAGTCCGTTTGCGGTTTTTTGATAACGCGGGTATTCGTCTGTATCAAAAATAATTGGTTCGCCTTTACGGGTCGGGATAGGCACACCCACAATCTCGGGCTTAAAGTATCCGTTCTGCATTGCAAAAACTGCTTTTCGTTGCGACTCGAGGGCGAAAGTATCTTGTTGTTCGCGGCTGATTTCTCCGCCCTTTATGCTGCCGTCTACGCTCATCTGATAAATGTTTTCAGCAGTTTCACCCATTGGCTCGAGTGGAAATAAAGCCTCCATCGCAGGGTTCGGAAAACGCCAACCGAGGGTCGTGTCAAATGCCGTAACATTGCCCGAAGGTCCAAAAGGTTGCGGATTCTTTGGCATTGCATATGGCGCTCGAGTCATACTTTCCACGCCGCCAGCCACAATGATGTCGGCATCGCCACAACGAATCGCTCGAGCCGCTTGGTTAATTGCACCAAGCCCACTGGCACACAGCCTGTTGACCGTAATTGCCGCCACTGAATGCGGTAAACCAGCCAGCAACGCGCCCATGCGTGCCACATTGCGGTTGTCCTCGCCAGCTTGGTTGGCACAACCCAAAATCACTTCTTCGATTTCATGCGGGTCAATTCCAGCGCGGCGCACCGCTTCTTTAATCACAACGGCAGCCAAATCATCTGGGCGTACACCCGAAAGTCCACCACGAATCGAACCGATGGCTGTTCGCACCGCACTGACAATCACAACTTCTTTATTCATTTTCTATCCTTTGGGCTTCTTTAATCACCCGAGCAATAAACACGTCACTCGAGCCGAGATTATTTTTTTCAGTTAAGTCTTGCCAATGTATAGCAATATCTACACCGACCCGTTCTTTTGCCACCTCGAGCAAATGGCGTTGACTGCCAAGGGCTTCTTGCACAATTTCAGCACATAATTTTTTAGCTGCCGTTCTATCCATAAAATCTGCTAAGGCAAAAGAAAGCGCTTCGGAGAGCATCAACCCATTGGTGGCTTGTAAGTTCTCGAGCATTTTTTCTTGATTAACCACAATGTTTTGGCACAAAAACGCTGATTTTTGCAATACCCCAGAAGTCAAACCAATCATCTGCCCAAGCGTCAGCCATTCAAGCTGCATACTGTGCGTACCGCGTTCTTGTTCATGCAGCATGGTTTGAAAAACACCACTTAACAAATTGGTATTCATCCGAGCCGCCGTTAAAATAAATTCGCTTGTAATCGGGTTGGTTTTTTGTGGCATGGTACTCGAGCCACCCCGCGAAGCATCAGCGCTTTCACGCACCTCAGCGATTTCCGATTGTGCAAGTAGCAGCACATCCTGCGCGATTTTACCAAGGCTACCCGACACCAAACAAAGCCAAGCAGCCAATTCTGCGATTGAGTCACGTTGCGTGTGCCACGGCATCAGAGGCATATTCAAATTAAGTTCGGCAGCCAAAGCACTCGAGACTTCAAAACCACGATTCCCAAGTGCCGCCAGTGTCCCTACCGCCCCACCAAACTGCACCACCAACAACCGAGGCTCGAGTTCTTGCAAACGGGTATAATCACGAATCAACGGCGCAAGCCACGAAGCTACCTTAAAGCCAAAAGTAATCGGCAATGCCACTTGGGTGTGCGTCCTACCCGACATCAAGGTATGCTGGTGTTGCTGGGCAAGGACAGCAAGACAGGCAATTAAACGCTTTAGCTCTTGCCGCATGTTTTTAAGGGCTGCCCGTAACTGCAAAACCCGTGCTGAATCGAGAATATCTTGTGTGGTTGCTCCAAAATGCACAAAATCGGCGGCATTATTCGCTAAGTGATCACGCAATTGCCGCACCAATTCGACCACCGGAAAACCATCGTTTTGAATACCCGCTTTTAAGCGCTCAAGATCAACCTCGAGTGTCCGTGTTGCGTTATCTATCGCATCAGCCGCTTTGAGCGGAATCACCCCGAGTTTACCCTGCGCCCGTGCAAGGGCAGCTTCGATTTGGAGCATGGACTGAATATGAAAAGAATCCGAAAAAATTTGGGTCACATCAGGGTCGGCAAACATAGACCCATACAACTGCGAATCAAGGGCTGAAAATGCCATTTAGCACCACCTTCGATAGCTTAAACATCAAAAAACACCGTCTCGAGTTCGCCTTGCATATGAATATCAAAACGGTAGGTTAATCCATCAGGGTTGTCTTCTCGAGTGGCAATCAGGCTGAATTTCCTAGACGGCTCGAGGGAATTAAGTACAGGGTCACTCGGGTGGTCTGCAAAGTAAATTCTGGTGACTAAGTGGATCAGTAAGCCACGCATGAATAATCGTAAGTTAATGTAGGGCGTTGTTGTTCGAGCGCTTGGTAGAATCGTGTAGAACCAGTACGCGCCGTTTTTGTCTGTTCCAGCCCGTCCAAAACTAGTAAAGTGCGGGTCGGCTTGGTTGTGTTTTGGGTCGGTTGGGTGTTTGTAAATTCCCGATGCGTCGGCTTGCCAAATCTCGAGTATTGCATCGGGAATCACTTGTCCTTCGCCGTCAAAAACAGTTCCGCGCAACCAAATGCGTTCACCTCGAGTGTGCTGATTCACCAAATTGTTCTCGCCGTCTCGAATCAGGGCGTTATGAAAGAACGGTCCAACGGTTTGACTGGCGGTTTGTTTAATGTTCATCGTCGTCCCCGTCTTGCTCAAACGGTGTGGATAAGCTACCAGCCAGCACAATATCAAAGCGGTACGCCAGCGCCCATTGTGGTTGGGTGAGTTCCATATCAAAATGCGAAATTAGGCGTTCTCGAGCCGCCGCGTCGGGAATACCGTTGTAAATCGGATCAAAGACCAAGAGCGGGTCGTTTGGGAAGAACATTTGTGTGACCATGCGTTCTAAAAAGTTGCGTCCAAAGACACTAAAATGAATGTGTGCGGGTCGCCAAGCGTTGTGATGATTACTCCACGGGTATGCGCCCGGTTTAATGGTCGTAAAGCTGTACGCGCCGGTTTTGTCGGTCAGTACCCGTCCAGCCCCAGTAAAATTCGGGTCGAGCGGCGCGGGGTGTTGGTCGCGCAGGTGAATGTAGCGCCCAGCCGCGTTGGCTTGCCAAACCTCGAGCAGTGCGTTTGGTACGGGTTGATTGCGTTCATCTAAGACCCGTCCACTGACAATAATTCGTTCGCCCAAAGGTTCGCCGTTCCTAATCGCATTGCGGGTCAGGTCGTTGTCGAGTTCTTGTAAGCTCGAGTGACCATAGACTGGTCCAGTTAATTCGCTTAGGGTGTGCGCCAGTGGCACAAGCGCGTGGTTGGGCGCTCGTTTGATACTCGAGACATAAGGCGGGTAGAGGTGAGGAGGTTGAATGCTCCAATTGAGGGTTTGAATTGTTTTACTCATGATTAAAGCCGCCCCTGTTCGCTTAAGATTTTTTTAGCCATTGCAAAGGCATGGTTGGCGGCGGGGACTCCAGCGTAAGCCGCAACGTGCATCAGCACTTCACGCAGTTGTTCTGGCGTTACCCCAGTGTTGATGGTAGAACGTAAATGCAACTCGAGTTCGTGGTCGCGCCCCAAAGCCGCCAGAATCGCAATCGTCACCAGATGACGGCTGTGACGTTCGAGTCCGTCGCGTGTCCAAACGCTACCCCAAACGGTTTCGGTAATGTGTGCTTGGAAATCCTTGTCAAAGTCGGTGGTATTGGCGATTGAACGGTCTACGTGTGCATTGCCCAGCACTTCACGCCTGATTTTCATACCAGCTTCAAATTTGTTCATATCGCTCCTAAAAATGGCTCGAGGATGGACAGCAGTGCTTTTGGTTGGTCAATGCACGGCAAATGCCCAGCCCCTTCTATCATCTCGAGCCGTGTTCTTAGTGTTTGCGCCAGTGCTTGACTCAAGGCTACGGGGGTACTTTGGTCTTGACTGCCGCAGACCACTAAGGTTTTGATTTTTGTGTCACGCACGGTATGGGCTGCCAAGGTTAGGTCAGATTCGCGCAGTGCCGCACAAGTGGCAATATAACCAAGTTCGGGAGTGCGCTCGAGCATGGTTTGATAAGTACGGATTTGCGTGGTTTGGGTGGCGTAAAATTCTGGACTAAACCAGCGCTGCATAACGCTTAAAGAAATCGAAGCCAGACCATTTTCTTGTACCGCCGCAATCCGAGCATTCCAAGTCTGGGTTGTGCCGATTTTCATACCAGTATCACAAAATACGGCTGCCACCACGCGCTCTGGAAAACGCGAAGCGAACTCGAGGGCAATCTGTCCACCGATTGAAACGCCAACCAAGATGACCTGCTCAAGTTTTAGATGCTCGAGTAAGCCAAGTAAATCATCGGCAAAGTCTTTAATCGAGTATGTTCCATTTGGCGTGTCGGACAAACCATGTCCGCGTTTGTCAAAGCGCAGTATCGGATGCTCGAGTTGACTGATCACATCTTCCCAAATGGTTAAATCACTGCCGAGTGAATTGATGAACACCACGGGTCGCCTTTTTTGGTTGGGGTTCTCAAGTTTATAGTGTAGTTTGGTGCTATTCACAGTTGCAAAAGTGTTCATTGTAACCTCTGGGTCTCGAGTCGCCAAATTAAATTATTGTGCATCTGTGCCTCCAAAATATGGTGACAGTATCGGGCTTTGAGGGTAGTCAGACAAGCCTATTGTCCAGAATACACGGACAATTTATACTGTAACGGTGGCACTTCTTCATACAGTTTCTCAAGCTGGAGCGGTACTCGATTTATTCAGTATCCAAAACCCAGAATGGGGGGTGCGCCAAGTGGCTCGTACCCTTGCCATTCCCAAATCGAGCGCTCATCAACTGCTGTCCTCGCTCGAGCAGATTGGTTTATTGCACCGCATGGTCACAGGGCGCTACCGTCTTGGTTTTAAGATTCTGACGCTTGGGCAGTGCCTGCTTTTTAACACTCCTTGGCGTGATGTGGCACACCGTGCCTTGGTCAAACTCGAGTCGCAAACCACTCAGACCCTACAGTTAGCGGTTCTTGATGGAGGACGTTTAATCTATGTGGATAAAATCCTTGGAACAAGTCCAAAAGCGGTCATCTCGAGCCAGAGCAACATCGGTTTGGCAGTCTCGCCTCATGCCAATGCCTTGGGGCGGGTGCTGCTCTCGGGCAAATCATGGCGGGTGGTTTTGAACACTTTATCGCCATCTGGTTTAGAGGCACACACGGCGCACACCATCACCGACCAGAACGCTTTCAGAACCGAACTCGAGCAGATTGCACGGCAAGGTTACGCGCTTGATCTCGAGGAATCACAAATCGGTGTTTGCTGCATTGCTGCGCCAATTCGTAACCACAATGGCGATGTGATTGCCGCCATTGGTCTTTGTTTACACTCGAGCCGCAAGGAAGGCGTGACGGATTTCTTATCTGAGTTGGTTGTGCAGACAGCCGCAGTGATCTCGAGATCAATTGCTTTTGATCCAGAGTTTGTTGGCGAAAATCGCACACAGGCACGTCTGGCTGGTCGCAAATAACCCCGTCCCGACTTTATAGGATCACTTACCACGCACTGGAATCTCAGTTAGATTTAAGTTATACTTTAGTTATGCCCAACCCAACCTCTATCGCTACAGTCTCTTTAAGTGGTGATCTTCGCACCAAACTCGAGGCTATTGCCAAAGCGGGTTTCGATGGTGTGGAGCTTTTCGAGCAGGACTTACTGAATTTTCATGGTTCACCACAAACAGTACGTGCCATGATTTCAGACTTAGGATTGACACTGGTGGCATTTCAGCCTTTCCGCGACTTTGAAGGAATGCCTTATTCAGAACGCCAACAAAATTTTCTTCGCGCCGAACACAAATTTAGTCTGATGCAGCAACTCGGTACGGACTTAATGCTGGTGTGCAGTAACGTTTCACCGTTGGCACTTGGCGGTTTAGATCGCGCTGCCGAAGATTTTTTTGCGCTGGGTGAACTGGCAAAAAAGTACGGCGCTCGAGTTGGCTTTGAAGCACTGGCGTGGGGAAAACACATTTCTGATTACCGCGATGCTTGGGAAGTGGTGCGCCGTGCCAACCACCCTGCGATTGGCACGATTTTAGATAGCTTTCATATTTTGGCTAAGAATCTCGAGGTCAATTCAATTGCTTCAATTCCCAAAGAAAAAATCTTTTTGGTGCAAGTCGCCGATGCCCCTTCGCTCGAGATGGGGGTTGTGCCTTGGAGTCGGCATTACCGCAATTTTCCCGGTCAGGGCAGATTGGCGCTTGGGGCGTTTATGCAGGCACTGCAAGCCACCCGTTACGACGGTTATTATTCGCTCGAGATTTTTAACGACCAATTTCGGGCTGCTCCACCTAAGCAAACCGCTAAGGACGGACGGCGTTCCTTGGTCTATTTAGAAGAGTGCCAAGCAGCAAAACCAATATCAACCAGTGGCGTTGGTTTTATCGAATTTGCGGTCAGTCAAAAGGTAGCAGCTGAATTAAGTACCTTATTTACTGGCTTGGGTTTTACGCCCGTTGGTCAGCACCGCTCTAAACAAGTCACACTCTGGCGCAACGGACAGGCGCAGTTGATCATCAACAGCCAGAACAGTGGCTTTGCCCACCAGCACAAAGCCGTTCATGGCTCGAGTGTTTGTGCCTTTGCCTTGTGTGTGCCGAGTGTTGAAGCCACCATTGCTCGAGCCAAAGAATTTTTTTACGAAGTGATTGAACCGAATGTCGCTGCGGGAGAACAACCAATTCCTGCAATTGTTGGTACTGATGGTAGCCTGATTTATTTACTTGGGGACAAGACCGACGATAGCTTTTGGGAAGCCGATTTTCACTTGACCAGTAGCCCAGCCAACAGTTTTCGGATTGACCATATTGGGCAAGTCCTGCCATTTAGCCAGAGTTTGTCGTGGTTATTGTTCTACCGTAGTATTTTTGCAGTACAAGCCTCGAACCTGACCAATATCCCCGACCCAAGCGGCTTAATCACCTCTCAGGTTCTCGAGAATGATGATTGCAGTGTGCGTTTTGTCTTAAATGCTTCGCAGTACGCGGGTACGCTTTCGGCAAAGTATTTATCAGGTCATGCAGGAGGTGGTGTGCAGCACATTGCTTTTTCCACCACCGACATTTTTATTACCCTCGAGCAGTGGGCAAAGCGTGAGGTAAAGCTGCTGGCTATTCCCGAAAATTATTATGCTGACTTACAAGCTAAATACGGGTTTGAACCCGCTTTATTAGCGCAAATGCAGCGTCTTGGGGTCTTGTACGACCAAGATCAGCATGGCGGGTTTTTCCATGCCTACACCCAAACCTTTGCCGACCTCTTTTTTATTGAACTCTGTCAGCGTACCGCCTTTAGTCACCTCGAGTATCAAGGGTACGGAGCCAGCAACGCCCCTGTGCGGGTGGCTGCCCAAACCCGATTAGGAGCAGCATGAAACTTGGTTTAATTGGCACGGGAATTTCGCGTTCCCTGACCCCCTATTTGCAGCAACAATGCGGACGGCAATTTGGTTTAGATATTAGTTACGAACTCTTTGACCGCCCTAAACAACATGCACACAACCTAGAAGCCCATTTGCGCCAACTCCAAGCGGCTGGCTATGTTGGTGTCAACGTCACCCATCCATTCAAGGAAGTGGCATTTACCCACCTTGAAATTGCCGACCCAATGATTCGCCAAATTGGGGCGATCAATACCGTGCGTTTTAGCGACTGGCAGGGCTTTAACACCGATTATTCTGGGTTTATCAGGGCATACCATCGGGTGCGCGGTACGAAGCTTCCGGGTACAGTTTTATTGATTGGTGCAGGTGGTGCGGGTAAAGCCGTGGGGTTTGCCTTGGTCAAACTAGGTGCAAACCAAATAAAGGTGGTGGACACCGACGTACCCAAAGCCCAAGCCCTTGCCGAAGCACTCAGCCAAGCAGGTACAACCGCCAAAGCCTACCCGCTCGAGCAACTGCCCGCCTTGGCAAACTGCGACGGTGTGGTCAATTGCACCCCAATTGGCATGTACCAATATCCGGGTGAACCAATACCCGCTCATTTATTAGGCAAACAGGCTTGGGTATTTGATGCGATTTACACCCCGCTCGAGACCAAGTTTTTGCGTCATGCCAAAACAAAAGGACTCGAGATCATCAATGGGGCAGAACTGATGTTTTATCAGGCTTTGGATGCCTTTGAACTCTGGACGGGCAAAACCCCGCTCGAGCCAGTGCTGTACGCCGATATTCAAGCCAAACTGCAAGAACGCGAAGTTGCTGTCAGTGTTTAATTGCCAATGAGTAAGGTCTTGATGTTCAGAATATGTTTTTCGATCAATTCAGAGGCTGCTTCAGTTTTGCGCCCTTCAATATAAGCAACCAAATCAAAGTGTTCTTGTAAACTACCACTGGCACGGTGCGGGTGCTTTTCAAATACCCGCATTGCCACACGGTACAGCATGGCTTGCTGACGCAGTAATCCTTGAAGAATTTGCCCATTACCATTTAATTGTGCCAAAAGCGCATGAAAAGCCATGTCCGAATAGACTTGGGCTTCTCGGGTGTCAGAGGTTTTTTTCATTATTTTTTGATGCTGTTCTAAGTGGTTATAAAGTTGTTTAACCTGTTG
>JBEGTV010000023.1:0-12811 GCA_041179225.1 Deinococcota bacterium
ATTCTGGTCACAAATCAGTATCTTCGTTTAATGATTGGGGCTGGTGTTTACCAAAAATCTTTGGCAGTTCGTGGCAAACCCTCTCAAGGTACGCATTTAGAAAAGTATGTTTGGCGTTTTATTGAAATTTCCAGTATTGGGGCTGGGGATGTATTGATTTTGGAACACTGGAAACTGGGTAAATTCTTTCTTAAAATACCATGGGCAAGGTCTTTTGCTGCATTGATTTCTGGACTTAGAGCCAATGCCAAATCGCCTAAAATTCTTGAAGATGGTGTGGTCAATCTGCGTCCAGAAAATCGCCTAGCTTCGGTTCAAGCTGTGCGGATTTTGGATGTGCAGGGTAAAGTGTAGGTCTAGCTGCTGGTTATTCGCTTTTTGAATGCAATTTTCGAGCATCGCTAAAGTTCTTGTGCAAATTCAATAAAAAGAGGTTTTTATGAAAATAGGTTTACAACTGTACAGCATCCGTGAGGCACTTGACTTAGACTACTTGGCGACACTGCAACAAGTTAAACAAATGGGTTACGTTGGGGTTGAGCTTTTCGGTGAGCATCACTCGAGTGCTGACACAAAAGCCATGATCAAAACTTCTGGTTTAGCCGTGATAGCCCATCATTTTTCGTTTGAGCAACTGCACAACAACTTTGTGGCTTGTGCTGAACGGGCTAAAGCCATTGGTACGGATTTTCTGGTTTGTTCTTGGAGTATGCCCTCAGATACGCTCAGTTGGTCTGAAATTCTAAGTGGATTATCAGAGATTGCCTTAAAAAGTAAAGCCGCCAACTTGCGTTTTGCCTATCACAACCACGACCATGAAATCCGTCAAACTTTGGGTGATAGCTCGGTGATGGAACAAATTTTATTGCTGACGGATGGTGAAATAGATTTGGCTTGGGTTCACGCTGGTGGGCAAAATCCAGCCGTTTTTCTCGAGCAACATGCCCAAAAAGCACACTTACTGCACATTAAAGATGTTTTACTTGAGGGTTTGGCTTGGCAAACTGTCGAGCTTGGGGCTGGAATTGTGCCATTGGGCGAAGTTTTACAAGTTGCCAAACAAACCCCGTCTGAATGGCTGATTGTCGAGCAAGACCACAGCCCAGACCCGATGAGCAGTGCCGAGCGCAATATAGCATGGTTAAAAGCTGTTTTGACCTAATGAAATACTTGGTGCTGCTGCTTGTATTACTGTTCTCGAGTGCTTCGGCGCAGACTCGGGACACTTGGGCAGCCCCTTGGGATGGGTACATTCTGCCCATTGGTACAGCCCCCATCGTGGGCGGTTGTGCCATAGACGCTGGCTTTCGGATTGCCAATTACCTCAGTTACAATTCTGGTTCTTGGGGTGAAATCAACACCGATGTTGAAGTTTGGACTGCTAAAATTGGGATTCGAGCCTCGAGTCCAATTGGTGAATTTAGTGCCGCCATTCCAATCTACTTGGCGTGGGGAGGAATCCTAGACCCTGTGCTGAACGTGATTCATCGCTGGCTTGGAGTTGGTTTTAGCCCAGAGCCGCCGCTTTCTGAAATTCGCTATAGTTTAGCCTCTGGCGAAAATAAAGTTGTCAGTGGTACACGCTTTGGCATCGGCGACGCGCTGCTTTCTTGGGCGTACAACCTCGAGCCGTTCTGGGTGCGAACCACTCTTGGTATTCCGACTGGTGATGCGAACCAATTTTTTGGTTCTGGCGGTTGGCGTATCCAACTGTCGGCGGGTTTTGAGCAGAAATTATTTGGTGTACAAATCGGGGTTTTAGTTCCGTTTGGGGTGCAAACAGCACTTGAGGTTTTCAAACCCCAAACCAGTTTACAAATGCGATTGTGGTGGCAACTGCCGTATCAATTACCCGTACTGCTCGAGCTTCATGCCAGTACCAGCCCTGTGAAAATCGGTGGGCAATTTGCAGCTACGGTTGTTGCAATTCGCGTTGTCTGGCAGACCAGTGCAGGGCAATTTAGTTTCGTCGAAGATATTTCGCCAACCCTGCCAGATGTGGTTTTAGCTTGGGATAAACAGTTTGTTTGTTAGCGGGTCAACTCTTTTCTGGCGGTGCTGATGACACCCGTAAAACTCAAATCTGCCCAACCTTTGGATGTGCCAATGGCGCGGTCATAGACTTCGAGAATCCGTTTGGTCATGGTGGTGTGTGAACCTTCCACAAAAGCAAAGGCTTTGGCGGCAGCCGCAAACTCGAGGCGTTTTGTTTCGTTTTGCAGGAGTTCCAAGGCTTTGTCGGCAAAGGCTTGTGGGTTGGTCGGGTCTATTAAAAAACCTGTTTTTCCATCTAGCACACAAGTGGTGATGCCCATTTCGGCTCGTGCGACCACTGGGCAACTGCACACATTGGCTTCAAGGGCAACTAAACCTTGGGTCTCAGAAACACTGGCAAAGACAAATAAATGAGCGTGTTGATAATAGCCACTGACTTCGGTGTTTGCCACATAACCCGTGAAGGTCACGGCTTTCTCGAGCCTGAGTGCTTTGCAGTAGGCTTCTAAGGTTTTTCGCTCAGGACCATCGCCAACAATAATCAGGTGCGTTTCGGGCATGGCACTGTGAATCAACTTAAAGCGGTCAAGCAGGGCATCAATTGATTTTTCCTTACCTAACCTCGAGACGGTCAGTAAGCGCTTGGAGTGGCTTGGAATGTTATGCTTAGGGAACGGATCGGGTTTAGGTAAAGCCAGTGCTTCGAGGTTAATACCATTCGGCACAACACTAATCGGACTTTGTACTCCCATTTCTACCAGTTCATCTGCCATTGGAGCGGCTGGTGAGATAATTTCGAGGTTACGATTACATAACCACTGATCTATTCGGGCAGCAAGTGCTTGGGTGCGGTGTTCTAAACCATCACTCAGGCGTTGGGAAACGCTGGTGCGGGTTCTCGAGCCACGTACATACCAGCGTTTGTCATTCATCAGCCATGACATTGTGGCGTAGAACGGTGCGTAATGCACATAATCCCTAAACCTTGTGTGGTAAGTCATGACCACTGGAACATTCAGTAAGCGTCCAATCCCAAGTCCGATAACAGGCATGACCACACCGTGGGTGTGAATAATGTCAAATTTTTTCTGACGAAACTCGAGAATTTTGCGTAAACTCGGTGGAAAAGCATAACGCTGCTCTGGTTGTGGGCGGTACGTGGTTGATCGAACCCGAATCACATTGACTTCTGGGATTTGCTGCGGGTGCTTTGGAGCGACAATGGTGACTTCGTGTCCCATTTCCTCGAGTCCACGTTTTAGATTGACCACACTGGTGACAACGCCGTTAATTTGAGGTGTGTACGTGTCGGTAAAAAGAGCGACCCGCAAAGGGCGGTTTAATTGAGCCATACTTAGTAGTTTACGCGATTTTAATGCTTTTCGGCTCGTCGGTTAATTAAATGCGGCTCTTGGCTGTGTCTCTTGGCTTAAGCCAACAGACAATAAGGCTTTGCGAAGCTGGTTGGTACTGCCCGACAAAACAATGATTTTTGCGCTCTCGAGTGCCATCATTGTGGTGTTTTGATTCTGATAATCGGTTTCATACACTGACCAAACCATCAAAGGAGCGATGCTTTTAGCGCAAACCATGGCTGCACAGATGTCTGGCACAACAATTTCGCTATAAGCTCGGCGTTGCTTCGCCTCTAATAATCGCATGGTTTCCAGCAGAACCTCACTGGCATTCAAAAACATTGTGCGGTTCACAGCTTGTTTCACAAACTTAAAGTAACCTGTTTGACGACCCACAATTTCTAATGCCGCCGCCATGCCCTGCAAGCGAAGATGCTCGAGATGCGTAATCACACCGCGCTCGAGATGTAGCGTTGCCCCATTGACTTGAAGCACACCAATGCTTTGGCTTTCAATCAAATAAGCCAATAATGAACCCATGCCGTCTACATGTTCAAGAATGCCTTCTAAATAATTTGAAGTGATCACCGTCTGATTGTTGGACATAAAATCTCCTAATCTGTAGCTTCTAGGCAATACCTTTGATGCTTAAAAGATTAGTCTGAAAACTGATTTTTGTTGTCCATCGTAGAGTCGGGGATAAAGCTGAACTAAAGAACAGGAACGAAAGAAAGACCAAAGAAATTTGGATAGAAGTAAAAAACAGTGTGGCTATTGCCAGTTGTATGTTTCGGATTGTCGAGCAGGTTGAACTTGCCGCCACGCCCGGAACGCCAGCACAAACAACGCCAGTATTGGCATAACACCAAGGGCATAAATGAGTTCACTGCTTGGTCCAGCAGGTCGTTCTCCAACCGTAAACTCGAGTCTGCCTTTGCCAACACCAATGATATGAAGTTCAAAGGTGCGTTTTCCCGAGGTCTTAAAAGAAATATCATCAAAACCCCAAACTTTGCGGTTACTTGGGAAACGGTCTAAGGTAAATTCATCGCTTAGTCCCACAAATTTTCCTGTGGCTTGTAAGCCTGTAATTCCACCATCGGGCGAAAAAGTAATATTTAGGCTGCGTTCGGCACGGACAGGATAATCACTGAAACGCACTGTGACATTTCGATTACCGACTTTGATAATTTGGTCATGACTAGCTTGGGCATTGGCTAGGCTCGAGCATACCAAGCAGCATAACAGCACATAAAAAAGTTTTTCCCTCTTGTAAAAAAGTTTTTTCATCTTGCGTCCAGAGTTTCGGCAGCTTTTAATTCCTGATTGGCGTGTCGTGCGACTACGCCCAGTTTCCATCCTAGCCAACCTGTACCGAGTCCTACCAGTGCCAGAATTGGAATTGCCCAAGGCGCTCCAAGGGCAAAGCGACTGAGTAACGGGTCTACGAATAGGAACGGCACGCTGAGGCTCGAGGCGAGGTAAATGGTAGGGGCGACTTTCCAATTTCTGATTTGTCCTAGTTTTAAGGTTAGAAACATTGCCAGAGCCGAGACTGGAATCAAAGCAGGTGTAAGGAATGACATGGCAACTAAATTCTCGTTGTTGTCTCGGATTGATAATCCAAGAACTTGGATATAAGCGTTGGTCATGATTGGAAAGGCTTGTTCACAAATCAGGCGAAACAACCAGATAAAACCAGCCGCGTACAAAATTGTGCTGATTTGACGTGTGACCGAAGCCGCAAACATCAGTGCGAAGGGAAGCAAAAGTGCGGGGAACACCATCATCAAAGGTGTCCAGTCCAGTTCGTTAAAGTTTTGCAATGCCACAGGTAAGGTAATGTTGACTGTGACTGCTAGCATCAATGCCAACATGATGGGTTGGACACGTTTGCCTTGGGCAAAAATAAGTACCCCACCAGCGCAGGTGAGGATATTTGAAAGTAATAATCCAACGTGAGGCGCAGAAGAAATAGCAACATCAAAACCAAACAAGGTATGCCACCACTGGTCAAACAAACCAAATAACAAAAATCCCAATGCGCCAAAACCAGCCACAATAAAACCAACTGGCGCTCGAAAAACCTTGAATACTGGAATCATGCTCGGGCGTGGTCGGTCTACAAAACTCGAGAGCAGTACCACTGTTAAACAAGTCATTCCAGCCAAGGCTGCACCGCTATACACAAAAATATGTGGCAAAGTCCAGAAAGTATCTGGTCCGACATCCGAATGCCATTCGATGTCCCAGCCAAGTCCAAAGAATGTTGTGAACATTCCTATTAACAACACAATACTGCCAATTTTTTGGTACTGCGACCACTCGAGTTCAGAAAGCGGTTGAATGGACTTTATTTGAAATTGTTTTACACTCATGATGACCCCTATGATCGAATTAAATTTTAGACCCTATAGAATGAATTTAATGCACTTGGTCAATCTACATATTTTTCTGAAACTTGCCATCGGTCTTTAGGTGTAGAGGATTTTATGGTTCTTGAGTCACCAATAAGGGATACAAATAGATTCACGTCACTCGAGTAAAATAGATTCACGTCACTCGAGTAAATCTGTGAGTTGCCGTGGATTCACATCAATTCGTACCCGCACACCACCTTCACGGTAGCTTCTGGCAGGTTCTAGCAGGTGAGTTAGGCGCTCTCGAGTACCCGCCCGCACCAATAACTGATAAACAAAAAGCCCTTTGACTCGAGCTATCCCAGCCGGCGCAGGTCCAAGCAGTTCTAAACCAATTGCGCCTCGGTCACGGATTAAACCACCAAGTTTACTCGAGGCGATTTCGGCATCGAAGACCCGACGCGCCGAAACTTGAATCTGTGCCATTTGTGCAAAAGGCGGGTATAAAAAGGCTTGGCGGCTCTCGAGTTCGCTCTTTGCAAAACTGCTGGTATCCTCAGCATTTTGAATTTGAGTAATGGCTTTGTGTTGCCCATTAAAGGTTTGAATCAAAAGCAGAGGCGCTCGAGTCGGATGCCATTCTAAAAGTTGACGCAACAGCAAATGAAAGCGTTCCCCAGCCCGAAAATCGGGACTTGAGTGCATTGTATCGGCAAAAGAAATGGCAATTAAAGCCAAGTTTGGCGGTGGCGGCAAACCCAGTACAGCCGTTGTACCAACCACAATGCCGCTTTCGCCAGCATAAATTGGGACTAAATCATCTTTGAATTCACGGTCAAAACGAAATAATTTAGTTTGTGGTAAAAAACCACGCAATTCACGGACAATCCATTCGCTGCCAGGTCCTTTTGGGTGAAGAACCGTGCCTTCACAATTTGGGCATCGGGTCGGCGGGGCAGTGCTGTACCCACACTGATGACACTCGAGGGTTCGAGCCGCCGCATGGTATTTCAGTGCCACATCGCAATGCGGGCAGTACGGAATCCACGCGCAATCTTTGCAACGCAGCATGGCACTATAGCCACGGCGTGGGGCAATCACCACGGCTTGCCGTCCCCGCTCAGCAATTTGGCGCAACACCCGTTTTAAGTCGGTGGAAATCGGAAACGAATCCCGTGCTAACGGCATATTTGACATTGGACCAATCTCTGGGGTTTCTGGTGCAGCATTAAAATCCACTATATGAACCCGAGCCGTGGGCGGAGCTAAGACCACGCCTTCTAATTCAAGGCTTTCGGTGGCTGGCACAGTACCAACAAATAAAACTCGTGCCTTGGCATGTGCAGCACGGGTGAGAACAGCATCGGGAACAAAAATCCGAGAGCCTCCATGCAGTTTCCAAGCATCAGATAACTCATCCTCGAGAATAATCAAAGCTAAGTCAGGTAAAGGCACAAACAAAGCCATTGGAGTTCCAAAAACAATTGGAACTCTGCCAGTTGCACAAATACGCCAAACCGCTTCGCGTTCAAGTGGACGAAGCCCCCCGTGCAGCATGGCGCTTTTGCTAAGTCCGCCAAGTGCCTTGTACGCCCGCTCGAGTCGCACATGATCAGGTGCGAGGTACAGCACACACTGACCGTTTTTAACGGCTTGTACAATCAAAGTTTGCAGCACGGCAAAGCGCTCACGTGGTTTAGCCCCATGTAAACGCCCCACGGCTAGACCCTCGAGTTTTTGAGCCGCCGCTAAATGCGCTGCCTTAGCCATCGGCGGCTCAAAAACATGTCCAAAATCGGGTAGGGTAAGCGGCAACGGCTCGAGTTCACGCTTTGCTGCGCCCTTCTCAAGCAACTTAGAAACCATGCTCGAACTGACCCCAGCCTCTTGCGCCCAAGCCTTCAAGGTGTAAAACCCACCCGCTTCACGCAGCACCTCAAGCGCCACGGTTTGCTTATCGGTCAATGAAAAATCCTTATTTACCGCTTGAATGATTTCACGACTTGGCAATTCAAGTCGCACATCCTCGAGCAGTAAACCTTGTCCTCGCAAAAACTCAAGGATGCTCGGGTCAATCAAAGCCGCATTTTGACGCTGCTCGAGCGACCTTGCTTGGTCTGGCAGGGTTTGTAAGTTTATTCCAGCCACCAATTGCACAAGATGATTAAACTTTGGCTCGAGACCAAAGGGCATAAAATCTTGGTAGACCAAACCATCAAAACTTAGGCTTTGCCCAGCCACGGCTAATAGGGCAGCACAAGCATCTGGTGTAAAAATCGGTTCAGAATCCAAAATCGCAATCGTATCTTTGAGGCTCGAAGCACGATCTAATGTGCCATCTAAGACTGCTAGTACCACCCCGACCCTCGAGCCTCCCTGCCACGGCACAAGCACCCGCTTACCAAGTCCAGCTTGCGGATTGCCAAGAGGTTGGAAATCATAGGCTGGTAATGGCAAAGCCACGGCTACGCGCCAATAAATATGCTTCATAAGGTGTCGTTAGCAACAAACAATCGGGCTAAACTCGGTTCAAAAAAACTCACAAGAATAGTCTACTCTGTTCACACCGTAAAACCAATTGGTCTTGAGTGGGCTAAAAGTGTATTAGCTTGTAAGGCAGATGATCATGCTCGTCAGGTATTTTGATCATAATACCAACTTTAGGTAGATAGTATTGCTTGATTCCAAACAGTGTTTTTGACGACATATACTTGATTATCGGATTCGAGATTATCTAAATAGATTTGGTATAAGACACCCGAATACAGCATTTTTTAAGGGGCTTTAATTTTCAAAGGTACAACTGACAAATTCACCAACCATTGGCTCGAGAACCGCTCGTTGTTGTCGAAAAAATAGGGCTGCGTCTCGAGAACGCCAAATACTTGGTTGTAATTCCTGTGGTAAGTCTGGGTCTAAAAATAAGAATTTGCGGTACTCGTGCAGCATCTGCACATAAATTTGAAAAGCCGCTTTTGGGGTTTCTGGGGTGGCTTGGGACTTAAATTGTTCTAAAAAAGCATTAAATCGTAGATTCAAAGCTGGTATGTCCCATGTGGCAGCTACAAGTTCGGGGTTACTGCGTCCAAAGCGTTGTCCTTCAAAAATATCCACGTACTGCTCGAGACGATAGGCTCGGGCTAAGGACAGGGCTTCTTCACATAGTGGATTAGGGCTGATCCAAACACCGGGTTGCAACGCACCAAAGCCAAGGATTAACAGTTCTTTGCGTAAGTTATCACGGGCTTCTTTGGCATTTTCTGGAATAGAATACGTCAGTACGCGCCACTTTCCATCCCAAGTTCGGTCAAGTGGTTGGTAAAGACGTTCGACTGCTCGGTGGACACGCCAACGCACTTCTGGGGTTAGGGCAAAGTATGATTTGCGTCCGCGTTTTTGCACTTCTAACCATCCTGTGCGACTGCTGCGTGATACGGCGGCTCGAGTTGCATTTGCCGAAAACCCAAGTGCATCCATCCAAGCAATAATTGTGCCAACCCAAACCAAATCGCCTCTGGGGTGAACAAATTCTCCGAAGATCGTAAATAAACTTGAACGGGCTTTCACAGCTTGCCTTGGTGCAGAATTTCTCGAGATAAGAGTTTTGCCGTGCCTTTTTGCAGCGCATTTTCTAACTTAAAACGCGGCAAATCAAAGTCGTTTTGAATACCACTTAATTTATCAGCAACAAGTTGCCCAATATAGGCCGCAAACTTAAAACCATGTCCGGAACACGGACTGACCAGCATAATTTGGTTCGAGTCGGGGTGTGAATCCAAAATAAAATCATGACTTGGGGTGTTGGTGTATAAGCACGTTCGGGCTTGAATAAGCGTCCAGTTTTGCTTTGGTAAATGTGTTTCTAACCATTGGTGTGCTTGGTCAATGGTGTTTTGTGGGACTGTAAATTCTCGAGTGTCGGGGTCGGTAACTCCACCACTTTGATGATACCCAAGTTTAACCCCCGGTAAACCCTGTACTGGAAAACCATAAACTAAGCTGTTGTGGTCAATGAAAATTGGGAAATGCTGAGGTGTAAAAGAGGCTAAGTTCTTTGGGGAAAAGTACATAACGCTTTCCAGTGTCACCTCGAGTTTTGGGGCTAAGTCTGGAACGAGTTTTGGCAACCATGCACCTGCGGCAATCACGATTTGCGCGGCACTAAAAATCCCCTGATTGGTGCTGACTTGGTGTTGGGTTATATCAAGGCTCAGAACTTCACAGTGTTCAAGTAGGGTCAGACCCAACCTTTGAGCTTGTGCCACCATCAATTCAACCGCTCGAGAAGGCATCACAATTCCCGCATCTGGGCTGTGTAAACCAACCCAATTGGTGGGAACATTCCATTGTGGGAAACGCTTTTTTAAGGTACTCGAGTCGAGCCGTTCAAAAGCTGCCCCAACTTCGGACATGGTATTTGCAGTTCGTTCTAAACTAGCATTTCCACTTGTTCCTACGTCCAAACCACCAAATAAATCCAAGATGACCTGCCCTGTGTCCACTTCGAGTTCACGCCAAGCTGATAAGGAACGCATGGCGAGACGCGCATAATCAGAGTCATCGTAAGCAAAACGAAAAATTCTTGAATGCCCATGCGAAGAACCACGTTCGTGCGGCACACTGAACTGCTCGAGCAATAAGACTTTTTTACCGCGTTTTGCGAGGGCTAAGGCACTGCTGCTCCCAGCCGCACCTGCCCCGATAATAATCACATCAAAACTTTGCATGAGCCATAGTCTAACGTTTTTGTGGATGGTTATTTTTCACAGTACCCCCAGATTTTTAGTGCTAAAGTCTTCCGTTGGTGTTGAACACCAAAAGGAATGTATTGTGTCTGACTTAATAATCTGTTTTTCGGCTGATCTTAGCTTAGAGTTTAAGCACTTAAATAACAACCTGATCGAAATAAGTTTAATCGAAAGCTCACTACATTTACTGGGTAGTAAGACTCTAGTGGCGGTGCAGCAGGTTTCTAAAACCCAACTCGAGGCGTTCTTGGTAGATCGTGAATTGGTGGCTTAGGCACAGGTTTTACTTGTACCTAAGCCAAGAAATTTGGCTCGAGACTGATGATGGCGTGAATTGCCTTTGGATTAGTAAGTTCAATCTGCCTTTGGATTACCAAGTTCAATCTGCCTTTGGATTACCAAGTTAAGAAATAGACCTTGGGTCTAACAAAAAACCCTTGGTGAAATCAGCACCAAGGGTTTAAGGCTTAAAATTTTATTTTAATGGGTAGCCATCCGCCTCGAGAACGGCGGCGGCTACTTCACGACGCAACTGAATGATGTTCACGGTTTCGGTCTTCGTAAAACGCTTCAAAGCTGCCATGGTCATGCGGAAATCATCACCTTCTAAAAAACTCGAGATGGCTTCTCGCCCTGCGCTCATGGTTTTGTCTGCCGCTTGTGCTACCAGAATTTGTGCCATTGCCGTGGCAACACCAGCATTTTTTCCACTTGCGATAACCTTTTGCGCCCGTACTACAGCACTTTCAGCAACATAGGCTTGGATGATCATATCGGCAGTTCGCATCATCGTTTCTTGCTCTTCACCAAGTTTAGGACCAAATTTTTGAGCAGCGCTTCCTGCCACTGCTAAAGCGGCTTTTTTTAGGTTCGCCACAACTTTAGTCTCATTTGCGAGTGGTGCGTCCGATTCGTCCAGATCAAAATTTGGCTCGAGCAGTTCGGCTTGGAGTTTTTGTGCGGCTTTCAGGAGTGGCAATTCGCCTTTCAGAGCCATTTTCAATAACTCGCCCGGAATGAGCATTCGGTTAATTTCATTTGTGCCTTCAAAGATACGGTTGATTCGAGCATCACGGTATGCTCTTGCCATTGGGTACTCTTCGGAATAACCAAAACCACCAAAAACTTGTAAGCCTTCGTCGGCGCACATGGACAGCACTTCGGTGGCAAAGACCTTGACCATACTGGCTTCAACACGGTGCGTTTCGATTGCCTTTAATTTATCCATGCCTTTGTCCACAGCCGCATCAATCGCCCCAGTCACACGGTAAGTAATGGTTTCGGCAGCAAAAATACTGGTTGCCATTTGTCCTAATTTCTCAAGAATAGCTCCATAACTAGCAATTGGCTTACCAAAACTATGGCGTTCTTTCGCGTACTTAGCACTATGCTCGAGAATCACTTTGCTACCACCAGCACCACCCGAACCCAGTTTGTACCGCCCAATGTTTAGGATATTAAAGGCAATTTTTGCGCCCCAACCGACTTCGCCTAATAAGTTAGCTACTGGAACTTTGACATCCTCGAGAATTAACTGCGTTGTACTGGATAATCTAATTCCAAGTTTTTCTTCTTCTTTGCCAGTGCTAACCCCTGCAAAGGCACGTTCGACCAAGAAAGCACTGAACTTATTGCCATCAGCCGTTGGTACATGGGCAAAAACAGTGAACATATCGGCAATCCCACCGTTGGAAATCCACATTTTTGTACCATTTAGCACATAATGGCTACCATCTTCGGACAGCACCGCTTTGGCTTTGGCAGCTTGGGCATCCGAGCCGGAACCCGGTTCAGAGAGGCAGTACGCTCCAATGAGCTTACCATTTGCCATATCGGGCAAGTATTTTTCCTTGGTTTCTTGGCTACCAAAGTAAACCAAAGGCAACATCCCAATGCTGGCATGAGCGCCAAACGAGACTGCAAAACCACCGCCCCTCGAGAGGGCTTCGCCGACGTAACTAGCCATTGATTTACTTAAGTCAAGTCCACCAAATTCTTCTGGGACTTCGACCAAGAAAAAACCTTGTTCGCCGCATTCATGCAGAATTTTTTTCAGCAACTCATTATTGTGATGCTCTAAACTTTCTTGGTTAGTCACAACCCTTGCTTTAACAAATTCTTCAACAGCACGGTACATCTCACGCATGTCCGGTGTGAAATCCTCGGGAGTATACACATCGGCTAGACTAGCTGCTTCAATTAAAAATGTACCACCGGGTTTAACTTGGGCAATGGCTTCGGGGCGTTCAGCGATCATAAGTACCTCCTACCTCGAGCAGCATGGTATGAAAAGCTGTGAAACTCGAGGGAAAATTAAAATTCTTGTACTTAGTCTAACAAATTTTACTTTTCT
>JBEGTV010000024.1:0-12796 GCA_041179225.1 Deinococcota bacterium
GTCTTACAATGCCACTTGGACAGCCGCGCAGGACACCCATGTAGCAACGGTGCGCTTTGGATACGCCGATGGCTACCCGAAAGCCCTCTCGAGCAAAGCCAAGATGCTCTTGCATGGGCAGGTTGTGCCACAAATCGGACGGGTTTGTATGGATCAGTTGCTTTTGGATGTTGGCAATCTCGAGGTTAATTACGGCGATATGGTGATGGTGTTTGGAGCAAACACCATCACCGCCGATGACGTAGCAGGATGGGCAAACACCAACAGTTACGAAATTTTAACGGGCATTGGTTCTCGAGTACCAAGAATTTATGATTAAGTTCTTTTCCCGTTTAGGATTACGCCAATAAAGCTGTGTCGGACAAGCAATTGATAGGTTAATAAGGTTAAACCGATGGTAGCCACAACAATACTAGGAAATTTTATCCACCATGCCCACTCGAGACCAGAAAGAAGCGTTTGCAGTGCCATGACAAGCGGCAAGTGAATCAAATAAATCCAATACGCCGCATCGGAAAAATAACGCTGTGTGGCATTAAAACTCGAGAAGAAGCGCAGTGCAATCCCCAGCAGTGCCAGCGTCCAACTCCAACCTGTTAGGCTGTACAAGGCTGCTAAACTAAGTTTTTCGGATAGTGGCGTAAAAACGGGAACTGTGCCAAATACCAAAAGACAAGCAATACTGCTAATAACAGCCAAAAATAAATTGATTGCCCAACGCTTTTTTAAGACCTCGAGCCAATGAATTTGACGATGCAACCCGTAACCAAACAAAAAGGCTGAACCGTACCCAATCAAAGCAGGTGAATTTGGATAAAGCGTTGTGTCTGGGGTTGGAATACCAAACCAGAACAACCAATTGGGGTACAGGTACAAACTGAGCATCAAAGGTAATCCCATTATCGGCAACCAAAACCGCAGTAATAAAGAAAAAACCGCATCAAACGCCATTTTTAACCATGTTAAACGACCCAGCGCGGCTCGAGCCAAAAGCCCAACGCTGTAAAAAATTAGCAGTAGATATAAAAACCAAAGGTGAATGAGCGGAAACGCCTCGGGTGAAATACTCGAGATGGTAAATGGAGCTTGTGGTCTACCTTGAATGGCGGCAATCCAAGTTAAAACCAGCAGGACACCAAAAAATAAAATCGGTAAGCCAACAATGAGTGGTACAGCAATTCGTTTCAAGCGGTCAGCAATAAATTTTCGCCAACCCAAACGCTGCAAACTCATACGGGCAAAAAAACCAGCCAGTACAAAGAAAAGCAGCATTCTAAAGGTATGAATGAGGAAAAAGGTGGCGCTGAGTACCGGACTGCGTTGTGAATCTGCCACCACCCAGATTTGCATTCCAGGTAAAAAAGACATAGCGCTGTGCAGTACCACACCCAGCAGTAAAGCAAAACCACGCAGGGCATCAAAGCCGTGTAATCGTTCTCGAGTTGGATTCATGATGCTCCAGACAATAAAGGTCGTATCACCCATTGGTGACAGCCTTCAAGTGATATTTTAGATAAAATCGGTTTTCTTAAACTGCACGTAAAAGGTCACGGTAAGTAACACAAGCATGACCATCAATTCAGCAGCAACAATCAAGATACTGGTGCTGTCCCAGACGATACTCGAGCCTCGGATGGTACTACTGATACTCGGTAAGTTCGAGATAAATGCCATAAAACCTTGGAGCATTAAATTACCCAGCACAACCGCCGCGATTGTCCAACTTTGTGATTCGGTCATCAAGGCAACGGCTAGAATCAGGCAAAAACCCATCAGAATCTCGAGCAGAATCATCGTTACAAAAGGAATCAGTCCGTCGGGTAGGGTATCTCTGGTTAAAATTAGGACATAACTGGCAATCAGTAATATAAGCCAAGGCACAAGGTAAATCAGTACATTAGCAAGGATTTTACTGGTCGTGTATTCACGCACTGAAATCGGTAAGCTCATGATAAACGGTAAGGTGTGCAAGGTGCGTTCTTCGATGACCGAAGTCATAATTAAATGAATCCCAAGCGAAATTAAAACTGTTATTAAACCAATACTACCAACCGCAAACCAAAGCTCGGAAGGGATACTGACAATGCCTAGGGCTAGAAATCCGATAATCGAGTACCCAAGAATTAAGTAACGTTGTAAGTACCAATCTTTTTGAATCAAGGGTTTAATCAGTGTATTCATGGGTTTCTCCTTAGATAAAGTCGGTTTTCTTGGACTGCACCAAAAACGTGATGCCAAATAACAGTGCAATCGCACTGAACTGCGCCACTAAAATCAGTAAGGTGGTTGAGTCCCAGACAATACTCGAGCCAGTCATGTTGATTTTGATGTTCGGTGAACTCATCATAAATCCCATCAAGCTCTGCAAGGATACATTTCCAATTAAAACCGCGCCAATAATCCAGTATAGCGATTCGGTAATCAGTGCCACAGCTAAGGCAAAGCAGTAATTGACTAGAATCTGTACAAGAATAAGCATGATAAACGGAATTAAACCGTCTGGTATGGTGTCTCGAGTGAGAATGATCGCCAAACCAGCCATGCCTAAAATCGTCCAAGGCACTAAATAAATGAGGGTTGTAGCAAGGATTTTACCAAGGGTGTATTCGCGTACAGAGACAGGTAAACTCATGACAAAAGGTAGGGTGTGTTGGTTGCGTTCGGTGAAGATGTTACTAACGGCTAAGTGAAACCCAGAGGCAATCAAGACTGAAATCAGCAGCAGATTTCCAATGTTTATAAGTGTTTGGTTTTGCAAATTAGCCAAAACCAGTGCCACAACACCAGCCAGTAAGTAGCCAAAAACCACAAAACGTTGTAAGTACCAATCTTTTTGAATTAGGGGTTTGAGCATAGAGTAATTCATGCGCTTACCGCCTGCTTGTGGTGCTTGACGTTGGCAATAAAAATTTCTTCTAAGGTCATGGCTTCTATTGCATGAATAATAACGCCTGTCGCAGTGTAGGCGGCAGTTAAGGCTGGACTAAATTGGTTGGTGGTAATGGTGATTAAACGCCCTGTGCCACTGCTTGAGATAACTTCGGGACGCGGGGTTAGGGTTGTGCCGTCGGGAATCTCGAGTTGGATTCTGCGCCAGCGTTCCAAGTAACTTTCTTTGTCGCTCGAGTCTATAATTTTGCCTTGGTTAATAAAGGTGATTTGGTCTGAAATTTGTTCGACATCCAAAGTATTTTGGCTCGAGAAAAACACAGTGCGTTCCTCGTCGGTCAGGACTTGCATCAGTTCGCCTAGCACCTCTGAACGGGCAATCGGGTCTAAACCCGTGGTTGGTTCATCCAAGACCAGTAGTTTTGGTCGGTGGGCAAGCACCAACAGCAGCGCAGCTTTGACCCGTTGACCATGCGATAATCCTTTGATTTGCTGTTTGGCTTTTAAGTCAAAAGATTGTAGTAAATGCTTGGCGTATGTTGCGTCCCAGCTTGGGTAAATTGAAGCGATAAAATTCATGTGCCACTCGAGAGTAGCGGCTTTATACAGGCGCAGGTCCTCGGAGACAAAACCAATGTCCTCTTTGGCTTTGGCTTGTTGTGCGGGCATCGGTTGCCCTAGAACTTTGACATGTCCAGCTTCTTGATGCACCAAACCCATCAGGATGCGTATACACGTGGATTTTCCTGCGCCGTTTGTGCCAATAAACCCCATGATGCTACCTGTGGGAAGGGAAAAAGAAATGTCCTCGAGTTTGAAAAGCCGATATGTTTTACTCACATGTTCAAATTGAACAGCCAATCGGTTCATGGGTTCTCCTTATGTGTTTTGAAGCTGTTGCCGCAGTTGGGCTACTAATTCTTCGGTCTCGAGTCCGAGGAGCTTACTTAGGCGAGCGGCTTCTTGCAAATGTGTTTGCAGTTCTTGTTGGTGTAATTGCGGTTGGATACTTGGCTCGAGTGCCACCCTTGAGCCTTTGCCATGCTGGGTAAAAATAATGCCTTCACGTTCGAGTTCGAGGTACGCCCGTTTAACCGTAATCACACTGACCCGTAAATCGGCAGCCAATTGGCGGATGGATGGGATTTCTTGTCCGGCTGCCCAATCGCCAACCGCAATGTGTTGCTTTATTTGCTGCATGATTTGCAGGTACATTGGGCGACCATCGGTTTGGGAAATCAGAAAGTTACTGTGCATACCAATATACTGAGTATATACAGTTAGAACAGTTTTGTCAACCCGCAAATACGCAGTATTATGATTTGGTGCTGCTTTCGGTGGATTGGGATTTTTTTTCTGGATGTCTTGAACACGTCTTTGACGCACCCATCTGGGGTTCAAAAGACACAGCATATGACCGCTTTGACGCTTGGCTTGATCGCGCCAAAAAGCGCAATGGCAAGCTCAGCACCGATTTTCCACTGCTCGAGAATTGGCATTGGTTACTGCAATTCGCGGGTATCAAGACTCTTGCGACCCTCAGCCACGCCGATGCTTATGGGTTACTCGAGCAAATAAAATTCTCGAGTGTTACCAACTTAGATTCTCACCATGATTTATTCAGTTCAAGCGGCGACCCAAAACGGGTTCGGGCTGGAAACTGGGCTGGACTGGCACTCGAGAACGGGTTAATCCAAAATTACACTTGTGTTTATCCGACTTGGCACAAGCATGTACGTGTTACTGAAGGCTATGATTTAGCACGAACCCAAACTGAACTCGGCTCGAGATTCACGACAAAAATTAAACTCGAGCGGACTGCTTCGGCACAACTCGAGCTTAACAACATTAAAATGATTTTATTGGTACAGTCCCCAGCTTGGACAAACCCAGAACACGACCCGATGTTTTTTGAACTCTGCACTGCACTGAATGCCGATTTTTTGGAAATGCCTATGAAGCGCTTATAGCCAAGCGTCTTTATAATCTTGGGTGTACTGTTCTAAACCAATCGGAGCGCGTCCAAGCAGTTCCTGAACGGTATTGGTGGTATCGGCTGTCCATCCATTGCGAACAAAACCGTATAACCAACTCAAGGTTTCAATCCTAGCGACATCCCATTGTTCTTGGGTTGCCTGAGCGCGGAATTCAGCATCGGTTTGTGCTACATAAGTAATGGTTTTACCTGTGACTTGACTAATGGCAGTGGCAACCTCAGCACGGTCATGGGCTGTTGCACCTGTCAAAATATAGGCTTTACCTTGGTGTCCGTCCTCGAGTAAGGCTTTGCTGGCAATCGCAGCAATGTCTCGAGTATCAATAAAAGATGTTTTGGCATCGGCTGAGGCTTCAATAATTGCATTCATGTTTTTAATGTAATACTGCTGTCCTGTATTAAAGTTTTGAAAGAACCATGTGGGACGAAGCACAGTTGACTCGAGACCTGAAGCCCTCAGGTGTTCTTCGACCTGCCAGAGCGAGGTTTCAGAATTTTCTACACCTTTGGCTGATAACATCACGATTCGCTTCACACCCGCTTTTTGAGCTGCATCTATCAAGTATTTAGGTGCGTTTGCCTCTTGGGTGCTGTCAAAAGCCAAGTAAAGACCATCTATACCTTGCACAGCTTTTTCAAGACTCGATTGATTGTCGTAGTCCATAAGAATAAGTTCTACATTTAAGCCTTCAAAGGCTTTGGCGCTCTCAGGGCGATGAACAGCCACTCGGACTGAAATGCTATTTGCGATGAGGTTCTTAACGACTTGGAAACCGACTTTACCATTTGGGGTGGTGACTAAGATATTCATAGGAGTGAATCCTAAATTGAAACGCACTAAAATACAAGTACACACCAATTAGTGCGTGACTATGTTATCATAAGGTATGGATTTTATGCCCACCGATGTCTTCAGTAGCCAATGCCCTTCAAGAGATGTACTTGACCTTATCGCAGACAAATGGAGCTTACTGATTATGTACTCCTTAGCCCAAAAAGGCACGATGCGTTACGGAAAATTACAACGTCAGATTCAAGGGATTTCGCAAAAAATGCTCACCCAAACCCTGCGTGAACTCGAGCGAAACGGCTTTATCAGCCGTACTGTCTACGAAGTTGTACCCCCACAAGTTGAATACCAATTAACCGAACTTGGCTCGAGTTTAGGCAGTGGGATTGCAGGACTTTGCACTTGGTCAGAAACCAACATGCCTAATGTCCTAAAAGCCCAGCAAGACTATGACCAGCAACACACCAGCCCACCACAAATCAGCCAAAGACAATTTCAGTCAAATCCTTAGTTGAGGGTTCTCGAGATTGTCCCACTGGGCGCAAGTAATTGTCGCGCCCGCTCGATATAGCCTTCTAAGGTAATTGCCCATTCATCGGCAGCATCTAAATGCGGTAAGGCAAGACTGGCATGGTGCAGAATTCTTTCTGGGGAACGCCAACCAAGTTGTACCAAGGTATCAGCCGTCATTTGGTTAGCAATCACCCAATCACGGCTGGCTTCAGTCGCGTGTTCTAACGCCCGAGCATAATGATCCAGCGCGTCGTCTAAGCGGTAATACTCATAGGCAATGTTTGCCAGTAATAAACTGGCGGGAACTATTGCGTCCATCTCGAGGGCAATACGGGCTTGACGTTCGGCACTGTCAAATTCTCCAAGGCGATACTCGAGTTCGGCAAGGTCAGCATGAAGCTCGGCTTTATGTGGATAACTCGGTTCGAGTAATGCCTTACTTAAACTGCTGCGCGATTCATCAGGCAAACCCGCATCCATTTGGGCTAAACCAAGTTCATGCAGCGCAAAACCCTTATCGGGTTCTTCGGATAGGCTAACGGCTTTTTCAAAAGCTGGAATTGCCAAAGTCCAATCTTCTAAAGCAGCTAAACTTTGTGCCATCACCAGCGCTACTGGAAAACTGGCTTCACCAACACTGGTTTCGAGTTGCACCGCCAATTCAGAGCGTTCCTTGGCTAAACGCGGATTCTCGAGCATCAAGTGCGCTCTGGCTTCAAGGTGCAGACGAGCGGCGGCATCAAGCGGGGTTTCCATACCCAGAACGGCTGCTTGGCTTTCTTCGAGGGCAATCAGGGCTTCGTGGGGTTCTTCTAAATCGAGCAGCATGGCGGCTTTATCTTGTAACAATGCCGCTTTATCCGAACCACTTGCCCCTTGCGCTGCATGATGATAAGCAAGGCTGGCATCGCGCCAACGCCCAAGTTCTTCTAATGCCCCACCACGCCAAGACCACGCCCGCCATTGCAAAAACACGGGTAAGTTTGACACCGACTCGAGGACACTTAAACCAAGTTCAGACTCGCCAAGAGCAATTAAGGCACTGCCCGCATAAAACCGCGCTGCACTGCTGCCATTGGCGGCGGCTCGAGCCGCTTGGATGGCTTTTAGGCGCGGCTCATCTGAAATGGGCGTTTCTTCAAAGGCAAAAGCAAAACGATTAGCGGTTAGTGCTAAAAACAAGGCATCGGACTTTAAATCTGAATTATAATCCAGCACTTGCTCAAGACAAGTGGCTAAGCCATCCATTCCACCCACACCAAATAAAGCATAAACCGAAGCCATCTCGAGCGTCAAAGCAGCCTGCTGATGTGGGTCATGGGAACGCTGCAAAGCCGTTTGAAGTAACGCAAAGGCTGTTTCAAAATCATTGTGTTCTAGTGCCAAACCAACTTCGTTCATGCGAGCTAAGAGAATACCAAGTTCTCAAGGGAAAGTGATACCGACCTTTCGAGGTGAAGTGATACCGACCTTTCGAGGTGACGTGATACCAGTCTAAATCCAATTTAATAATCTTCAACCAAGCGATTTAATTCGGTTTGTCCTTGCACCACATCCACCACGCGGTCACGGTGCAAACCTGTGACAATCAGAGCAATTTTATCAGGTTCAATTTTCAGTTCGTCACCGACACTTCTGGCATCGCGTGTACCATCCAAATTCTTCAAGAATAAATTGGCGACCATTCCCGCAGGAGGATGATACGAAGCTGGGATTTCGCGCTTACGACGCAAAAAAATTGTGCGTAAACCAGAAACGGCTGCCACCTCGAGTAAACCACGATTAAAAATGCTTTCTAAGGCTTTGTAGGCTCTGGCATAACCATCATGGTCGCTGCCTGAACGCTCTAGCACTTGACGCAAAGTACGCCGTCCAGTCAGCATTCGGCAAACCCGCCATTCGTCTAAGGTTAAACCAATGTTGCTTTCGTCGGGCATTAACGCCATGCGAAAAACATCCTCAAGCGGCAAGCTTGGTTCAAAGTCAAATTGCGCTTTGCGTTGCTGCAAGTCTTTTAAGTCAAGCCGAACAAATAAACCACTGGGTGATTCGGCACGATAAAACTTAAAACGCTGCTGAGCTTCGACTTGCAAGCGATCAATCACGCCTTCGATTTGTTGGCGTAAACAATCACGAATCAGGCTCTCTGGCACTTCATAAGGTGGTTGGGTCAACATTTGCCCGAGGGTGTACTGCCCACGCATACTTAAAGCCTCAGATAACTCCGATTCGCTTAAAACACCCTGACCAACCAAAATTGTTCCAAGTGGCTCACCACCGCGTGAACCAACCACTGCCCCACGGTGCAAACGCAAAGCCAAACCACTGGGTTCAAACTCGAGCCAACCCGGGGTAATCAATTTAGAAAAGCGGTCAATCGCACTAAAGGCATCGTTTTTCTCGAGTTGTCCTTCAAAAGTAGATTGTTTTGGGAAAAGCTCTTCGGCAATCATCATGGCAAAATTTTAAGTAAGCCTTGTCAGGGTAGCGTCAAAGCGGTTTATGCCTGATCAGTTTCTAAAAGCCCAACAGGTCTTGGAACTTGTTTGACTCGAGCATAATACGAACCCATTAAGCGCCACATCACAATCATTAAGCCAGCAAAAGGAAGCAGCAACCACTCGAAACCCGTATTTGCACCTGCGCCAAGTAATAAGAAATTAAACATGGTGTGCATCAAAGCTGCCAGTAACCAACCACGTCTGAGCAGAAAACGCCCTGTGCTAAAACGCCGCAAACTCATGGCGTACCCCCATGCTCCAGCAAAAAGAATATGCCCAAGTGTGGAAATCGGACCGCGAACCAAAATTAAACTTGCCCCATGCTCGAGTAAATAAAAAGCATTCTCGAGTGTTGCAAAACCAAGGGCGGCAGCCGTGGCGTAAATTAAACCATCTATCGGTTCATCAAATTCTTGGCGTTTAGCCACTGATAAAGCTGCCAGTAATTTACAACCTTCTTCGATAACCCCTACAAGTAAGAACATTGCCGTTGCCCCAAATAAACTCGAGATACCAAGTTCTAAAAGTGCGGCTGGAATAACCATTGCCATGCCCCAAGCAAAAGTTCGCAACAGCAACCAAGTTGGTTCGGGGTTACTATCGCGCCGTGCGAAGAACCAAAACCAGAATAAAGCCGGCGCAAGAGCCAAAGCAAACAGGGCTGCAAAATTCATGGTCTTGCCTCGAGTCTCACATGGCGTAGTCTACTACCAAGTGGAAGTGCCTGTGGCGTGTGTCCCAGTAGAAGTACCTGTGGCGTGTCCCAGTAGAAGTACCTATGGTGTGTAACTCGAGCAGATTCAGAAAAAATTAGGCATGTAAACTCTTGCCCTGATGAAGCCCGCTTTTTTTCGTTAGAATACAAGATGTGACGGAAGTCAAACCTCAAACAGTAGAAAAATTCTTCAGTGAGTACGGCTGGAGCTTCGAGACCATTGGTGATGGTGTCTGGCGCACAGGTTTCAAAGGCGAGAATGGTTTTTTCACCATTTACATGCGCCTGACCGATGCGTGGTTGTACATGACCATCTCGCCATTTGTACCAGCCCCTGAACTCGAGAAAACACGGATTCATACCATGGAAGCCATGCTGCATTTTAATCGGGAAATGAACCTTGCTAAGTTTGTCCTTGACGAAGACGAAGATGTGACCCTAACCGTGGAATTACCAGTTTCGGCATTGCGTTACGAAGTCTTTGCCGAAGGGCTAACCGCACTGGCGTATTATGCTGATGATATTTACCTTGATATGCTCGAGTTATCTGAGGATGTCAATGCCGTCTCGAGATTCAAAAACCTGAGTGGAAAAACCAGTAAACCAATGGTGGCGTAAGTGATACCAAAGAATATCTTATCCATTCAAAGCTGGGTTGCTTATGGTCACGCGGGCAATGCGGCGGCGGTTTTTCCATTGCAACGCCTTGGTTTTGAAGTCTGGGCAGTGCATACAGTGCAGTTCAGTAATCACACGGGTTACGGCGCATGGACAGGGCAAGTGTTCCCAGCCGAACAAACCCAAGCTCTTATCCAAGGCATTGCTGACCGTGGGGTACTGCCGAGTTGCGCGGCGGTACTTTCTGGGTATATGGGCGCTCCAGACACCGCCAGTGCGATTATCAAAGCGGTACAACTGGTGCGGGCAGCCAATTCCAAAGCTATTTTTTGTTGTGATCCAGTCATGGGGGATGTTGGGCGCGGTGTCTTTGTACGACCTGAATTACCAGATTTAATTAAAGAACTGGTTGTCCCCCAAGCCGATATTCTCACGCCCAATCAATTTGAACTCGAGTTATTGACGGGGATAAAAATCCAAACGCTCGAGGAGGCTGTTTTTGCCGCCCAAACCCTGCGTTCAAAAATGCCCGAAGGTGCAATTGTGCTGGTCACAAGTTTGGAGCGTTTAACAAGCAGCATCGAAGTTCTGGCGGTTTCAAGTGACGGGGCATGGTTACTCGAGACTCCAAAAATCCCACTTGACCCACCACGCAACGGCACAGGTGATTGTATTGCAGCCCTTTTTTTAGGGCATTACTTGAAAACAAAAAATGTCAAAACTGCCCTCGAGAAGGCTGGCAGTGCGCTGTACAATTTACTTCTATTAACCCACACTTTGGGAACTCGAGAAATCCAACTGATTGCCGCTCAGGACGAATTTGTGCAACCCTCAAAAACATTTGAGGCTACCCGAGTGCCTTTGTCGTGAGCCTATCCGAGTACCTTTGTCATAAAAACACTGTTGGGGTCATCGAAGTAACTGCCAAAGGCTTGGGTTTCAGTAAATCCAAAGCGTTTATACAATGCCCTTGCAGGCGCAAAGAAAGGCATCGAACCCGTTTCTAAACTGAGTTTGGTGTATTTACGCCGTGTGGCTTCTTCGATTAAATGACCAAGCATTTTGGCTGCCACACCTTTTCTTCGATGGGCTAAAGCAGTTCGCATGGACTTAATTTCGCCGTGGGTGCTACTCAGTTCTTTTAGCGCTCCGCAACCCGCCAATCCATCGTCCCAAATTGTCCAGAAGGTAATTTCAGGTTGGCGTAAACCATTCAGGTCAAGTGCATGTTTACTTTCGGGTGGTGAAATGCGCCGCATGTCGCTAATGTGTTCCTCGAGCAGCGCCGCTATTTCTGTACCGCTTAAATCATCAATTTTTATGTCCATAATTCCCCTACCCCAAAATCTGGAATCTCGAGTTGCGCTGGGCTGCCTTAAAACCTGCGTCCGAAATATGCCGAATGATTTCTTTTTCGGTGACTCTCACTCGGTCATGTCCACCGGCTTGTGAAACCACGTTTTCTTCCATCATGGTGCTGCCAAAGTCATTTGCACCGTAAAACAAGCCAACCTGTCCGACCTTAAACCCGAGGGTTGGCCAGCTAACTTGAATGTTGACGATATTATCAAGCGCAATTCTCGAGACCGCGAGGTTTTTGAGGTACTCGTGGGCGCTTGCGCCGGGGGCTTTGCCGTGTAAGCGGGTGTGTTCGGTTTGTAGTGTCCACATCGCAAAACCACTAAAGCCGTTACCGTACTCGAGAAGTGCCTTATCTTGTTGGGTGCGGATTTTTAAGAGATGATTAACACGGTGCTGCATGGTTTCGCCAAAGCCAATCACCATCGTCGAAATCGTGTACAAGCCTAAGCTCTGGGCAACATCAAGAATCCTAAACCAATCGGCACTGGGAATTCGGGCTGGAGCAGCTTCTAGTCGTACTTCATCCTCGAGGATTTCACCACCCGCGCCGGGTAAACCGTCTAAGCCAGCTTCTTTCATTTGGGTGATGATTGCTAAAGCATCCAGACCGGTTATTTTCTCGAGTCCAAGAATTTCCTCGGGGCTAAAGGCATCAAGTTTAATACTTGGGTGATGGGTTTTCAAAAACCGCAACATCTCGAGATACCAGTCAAATGGCAGGGCTGGATTGACCCCACCTTGAAGCAGAATCCGAGTTCCGCCGATGGCTTCAAGTTCCGCAACTTTCTCAGAGATTTGTTCAAAACTTAGGGTGTAGGCATCCCCTTGGCGTGGGGTTCGGTAAAACGCACAAAAATTACAACCAACATTGCAGATATTGGTGTAATTGATGTTACGGTCAATCAAATACGTGACAGTATCGCCCAAAGTGCGTTTCAGGCGCAAATGATGGGCAACACTGGCAAGGTCTGGCAGAGGTGCATCGTACAGTGCCAGCAATTCATGGTTCTCGAGACGCAATCCGGTCTGGGCTTTCTCGAGGGCTTGGTCTGAGGCGTTCATGGACTTAGTGTAATCCTGCACAAGTGGTCAAGATGTACCGTGGTCGCAACGGGTCATCTTGTACCGTCACATGAACGCACGATGTACCGTCACATGAACGCACGATGTACCGTCACATGAACGCACTGATGTACCGTCACATGAACGCACTGATGTACCTAAAAAGTGTAGACTGCACCTGTTTGGTTCTCGAGGTGCGTAATCTCGAGATAAAAATGGGGAAGCTGGTGCAATTCCAGCGCTGTTCCGCAACGGTAATTGACCAACAATAATTAATTTGGTCATCAGCCCGAATGCCTGCCAAACTTTGAACCTATGGGGTTCACCTCTCGAGCGAAAGGGGGCGTTTT
>JBEGTV010000025.1:0-12693 GCA_041179225.1 Deinococcota bacterium
GCTATTATGCTGATTGTCTTATCAAAAAAATTACCCAGTGCTTTGCAATTTACTGTGATTGGCTTAGGTCTTGCTTTACTTTCAATCGGCATTGGCGACGGAAACCTCAGTGCTGCCCTAATCACCAACACCGACCCCAACGAATGGTTGGCTTGGCGACGACCATTTCACTATTTAGGTTCTTTCTTGGTGACTGTTTTCTCGATTGCCTTACCATTCGCCCTGTACCGCCAAGGGTTGTACAAAAAAATGCAGCCCCTAATGGTTGTACTAAGCAGTTTCTTGATGGCTGGAATACTGACCAGCGTACTGATTCTATTCAAAAAAATCGAGATTTTTCAATTGGTCTTCTTTTTTGTGGCTTGCTTCATCACCAGTATTTTTACCATGCAGCACTTTATTCTTAAAGATAACGAGCTTGCCAGCACAATCAGGCAATTATCCATTGTCTTTATGCTGGCAAGTCTTGGGCGTTTAATCCTGATTTTGCTCAATGCTTCGATTGTTGGCGACATCATTTACGACTTTTTTTGGTGCGCTGGAATCAGCGCTGCTGCTTGGACACTAATCGTTCGGACTTAATCAAACAATGGTTGTTGTCCTTGTCAAACAATGGTTGTTGTCCTTAGATTGCCGTAATCGCTTCTTTTTTAACCCCAACATTGGCTAGACTGGCGTTAATAACTTCTAACCAAGCCCTCGCACTGGCTTCGACAATATCGGTGCTGACCCCGTTGCCACTGTAAATAATTTCGCCAACTCGAGCGCGGATACTGACTTCGCCTAGTGCCTCGCCACCTTCTGTGACCGCTTCGATGCGGTAAGACTCGAGGGTCGGGTACACACCAACCAAATGATTGATGGCTTTGTAGGCTGCATCCACAGGTCCATCGCCACTGGATGCGTGCTGCATTGGTCCTTGCGGGGTTTCTAAGGTAATAGTGGCAGTTGGTACAACATGTGTACCACTCAGCACTTGGATACTCTCGAGCTTAAAGAGTTCTGGGATGCTGTGGTCACGGGTTTCGACCAAGGCACGCAGTTCTTCAGTACCAATTGCGCCTTTGCGGTCGGCAATGTCTTTGAAGCGGGCAAACAGCACATTGACGCTTTCTTCAGTTAAACCGTGGTCAGCAATTGGGTTCTGCAAATCATAACCCAAATCCTCTAAGGCTTTTTTGAAGGCGGCTCTGCCCGAGTGCTTACCAAGTACCAACACACCAGCTTCGCGTCCGACCAATTCGGCATTCATAATTTCATAGGTGGCTTTGTTCTTTAAGACCCCATCTTGATGAATTCCAGCTTCGTGAGCAAAGGCATTATCGCCAACCACAGCTTTGTTGGGTTGCACCACCATGCCAGAATGACGACTGACCATCCGGCTTAAACGGTAAATTTCTTTGGTGTTGATTTTGGTTTCGGCTTGGTAATAATCACCACGAGTATAAAGCGCCATCACAATTTCCTCGAGTGACGTGTTCCCCGCCCGTTCACCAATCCCGTTAATCGTGCATTCAACTTGGGTTGCCCCATTCTCCACGGCAGCCAGACTATTTGCCACCGCCATACCAAGGTCATCATGGCAGTGGGTGGAAATCGAAACATCGCGCCCACGCACCACTTCATCGCGGATACGGGCAATTAAACGCCCATACTCGAGCGGTGTGCCGTAACCTGTGGTATCTGGAATGTTAATCGTGGTTGCCCCAGCTTCGATAGCCACATTAAAAAGTTGAATCACAAAATCAAAATCGGCTCGCATCACATCCTGAGCGCTAAATTCGACATCATCACAAAAAGTTCTGGCATAACGCACCATCTCATCACTGATCTCGAGAACTTCGGCTCGAGATTTCTTGAGCATAAATTCTAAATGCACATCCGAAGCGCTGGTAAAGGTATGAATGCGCCAGTTCTGGGCAACATCAAGCGCTCTAGCCGCCGTTTCAATATCTTTTTTGTGGGTACGGGCTAAGCCACAAATGTTTACCCCACGGACTTCACGGGCAATCCGATGAACACAATCAAAATCGCCCTGAGAAGTTATCGGAAAACCTGCCTCAATAATATCCACACCCATTCGCGCCAAGCCGTGGGCAATCTCGAGCTTTTGCGGAACAGACAGGGCAACACCGGGGCTTTGTTCACCATCACGCAGGGTCGTATCAAAAATTTTTATATGTCGCATAGAAACTCCTTAAAAGTAGAGAAAAGAAGAGGAAGAAAGGATAAAGAAAACTGCTAAGGTAGTCGTTCTGAGTGAATATGAATACGGTTCATAGAATCCTCAAGAGTTGAGCGGTTTACCTGAAATGACGTGAAAATGGAGATGTTTTGAATCTTGATATGCACCTAAATTCGTAATGATTTTAGCTGCGCCGTGTGTTTGGGTGACTTCTTTTGCCACAATTTTTACTGCATTAACTAGCTCTAAGGTCAAAACTTCATCCTCGAGAACAAGTAAGTTATCCACAAATGCTTTGGGAATGACGACAATATGAACGGGATAAGATGGCTTTGTGTGATGATATGCCAGCACTGTCTCAGTCTCGAAAACCGTATTCACTTCGATTTTCTTTGGCAAAACCAAATCTCGATAAAAATTCATTTTTGCTCCAAGCCAAGGCGTTCTCGAGCAAAAGTACGCAATACAAGTGCAGCCTGATACACGGCTTGGGTGTTCTCGAGCGTGATTTCGATATTTTGGTCTGGGTAACGCCCCACAGTAAAAGATAAATCCAGAACTCGAGCCGCTTTACTCTCGAGTGTGTCAAAGGCAGGAGGGTTTTCGACTTGATGTAACAAATAGACGATATTGTGCAAGCGCTCGATGGATTTCTTCTCAAACAACAGCACAGCCTTGAGATATTTTTCAATTGCTTCGTGTAGTAAAAAAGCCGTTGTTGATGGAATTTTACCTAAAATCATTGTGGCAGCTTGCCAATCATTATTGGCATACTCGAGCCATTGAGTGTAGTTTTGTGAATCAGGCATGATTTACCTCGGCATCGAACAAAACAATTCCGTCGCGTTTAACTTCAGTAGCAAGCAACGAATCTGGTTCAGCGAAGCGTTTTTGTGCCATTGGCAGCACATCCATTGGATAGTAGCGCCCAAGACGATAGAGGGCATCTTTTGCCAACATCGCTGGCTCGAGTTTTTCAAACATATCACCGTCCCATTTCCAATCGCTGTCGCGCATGACCAACAAAAAATCCCAGTCACTCGAGGAGTCAAAATCCCCCCTGGCTCTCGAACCAAATAGAATGATTTTGCTTGCACCACTGGCGTTCGCCATGATTTGAGCTATTTCTTGCAGTTCTATTTTTGATAACTGGTTCATAAAACTCCTAATAAAAAACCCCCGAGGATTCTCGAGGGCTGCGGGGCAAAAACAACAACTATGCCGCAACCCTGGGAGGGTTTAGGGCTAGACTTAGAGTCATGGCTTTCATGTGAAACAAGCCTAGCAAGGGACAGAGTTTCTTGTCAAGCCTGTAGACTATATTTTATGCGGTCTCATAGACAGTGGCTTGAAATGATTTCCAAAACCCGTCCGAGTGCATTTGCAGTTCAGGCATTACAAACTCAACTCGAGAAGGAGCGCCTTGGTCTTACGCCAAGTGAATTTGAGCGATTACTGCTTGCGTTGCAACAACTCGAAGTCCAGCCCGAGCATAGGCAGTTGCTTGGTGTGGTCAATGTGGATTACCGAGCCGAGGGCATGGGCGGTAAAGGCAGGTTGTACCTCGAAGTTGGTGGGCGCACGATGCGTGAAGTGCTGGACAACGAGGTACTTGATGCTGCCCAAGTCTATGTGTTTATGAACGGCACAAGTTTTGCTGGTTTACAAATAGATGCCGCCAATACGCTACTCGAACGATTACCCGCCGTTTTACGGGCTTTGCAGGACTTAAATCTCGAGTTACTGGATTGCCCTGATGTGGCTTTAGAAGGGGTCAGTATTGCCACGATTCTCGAGGTCACAGCCAAGCGGTACTTGTTTTGAGGGTGAAAAGGGGAAAAGGTTAAAGGGTTAAAGGAAAAACTACTCGAGCCGCGTGATTTCTCGTTTAGGAGCGCCCTCTTTGTAAGCTGCCAGCATTTTGTCTATAGCTTGTCCTCGGTGTGAAATGCTGCGTTTTTCGGTTGTGGTCAGTTGGGCATAGGTTTTATCTAAGCTCGGTACATAAAAAAGTGGATCGTAACCATGTCCTTCTTTACCGCGTGGACCCTCGAGGATTTCTCCATGCGATTCTGCCCGCCACGATTCAACATAGCCATCTGGGTAAGCGAGGGTTAGCACACACACAAATTTGGCAACTCGCGGGGTGGGAATGTTTTTAATACTCTCGAGCAAAAAAAGGTTTCTATCTATATCGCTGACCAATCCACCAAAACGAGCGCTGTAAACACCCGGAGCGCCATTTAAGGCTTCTACCTCGAGTCCAGAGTCGTCGGCTAGGGTCGGGATTTTTAGGGCATGACAAATACCGGCGGCTTTTATCAAGGCGTTTTCTTCGTAGCTACTGCCGTCTTCAATTGGCATGGTTAGACCAACTGGCATGGGGAGTAATTCCCAACCAAGCGGCAACAGGGCTTCTTGGAATTCTTTGAGTTTGCCTTGGTTGCTGGTGGCGAGGACTACACGCATTACCGTTTAGGCTACCGTGACTTGGATGCGTTTGCAAGTTTGTGAGGTAAACTGCTCTTATGAAAATTGAGAAAATTGAACTACGCGAGATTCGCATGGACATGAAACACGCTTTTGAAACCAGTTTTGGGGTCACACAAGAACGCCGTATTATCTTGGTCAGCGTCTCGAGTGGTGGGATTACGGGCTACGGCGAGGTCAGTTGTAACGAAACCCCCGGGTACTCGTATGAAACCGTTGAAACTGCTTGGCACATCTTGAACGATTACATTGCGCCAACCGTACTGGGTAAAGTTCTCGAGAATCCAGCCGATTATCAAACGCTTGTAAAACCTTTTCGTGGACATCCGTTTGCTAAGGCTGGTTTAGAAATTGCCCTTTGGGATTGGTTTGCCAAAGCCGCCAATGCACCACTTTGGAAATATATTGGTGGAACTAAAACCGAATTGCCCGTGGGTTTAAGTGTGGGAATCAAAAAAAGTCCTGAAGTATTGGCAGAATTTGTTCTCGAGCAGCAAGCCCTAGGCTATCAGCGCATCAAACTTAAAATTGGCAGGGGACGCGATTTAACCTATGTGGCAGCCGCTCGAGCCGCGCTGGGTGCAAACATGAATTTAACGGTGGATGCCAATTCGGATTACACCTTAGAGGACACCGCTATGCTCCAAGAACTCGACCAGTACAAACTGCAATACATCGAACAGCCTTTAGAGAACGACGACATCATAGACCACGGCACATTGGCAAAAAGTTTGCAAACTCCTCTTTGTTTGGACGAACCGATTCATAGTGCTGGAGATGTTCGTCGGGCTGTGCAAATGGGGGCTGCCAAAGTGATCAACCTTAAAATTGGGCGGGTTGGCGGACATTTAGAATCACATAAAATTGCCGCTTATTGCCAAGCCAATAATCTGGACTTATGGTGTGGTGGAATGCTCGAGAGTGGCGTGGGACGCGCCCATAATGTGGCATTGCAAACCCTACCAGCTTTTACACTGGCTTCGGACACCGCCCCAAGCAACCGTTACTGGCATGAGGACATCATCGAACCAGAAATTATCATGGAAAATGGTATGACTAAACCACTAGACGGCATTGGGATTGGCGTGAACTTAAAACACGACCTGATTGCCAAGCTCACGGCTCGAGTCAGCACTTTCTAACTTCGAAAGCGTCGCCATGCCAGTTCAGCCATAAAAATCAGCAGCCCTAAAACGGCTAACCAAGCCGCTAAGGATAGACTCGAAATTTGTTGGGCTGGCACATACCCGTCTAAATTTTCTAGGTAATTTCCGCTACTGCTCTTGGCAATTTGGCGCAGTTTTGCTTCGCCGCCAGTCGTCTCGAGTTCGCGGTTTTGGGTGTTTAAGCTGCGCCGCTCGAGCAGTATGCCGCGTGAAATCAGGGCGAGGCTGCCTTCGGTGTTTTTGGGTAAACTGGCTTCGTATTTGCCGGGGGCAGTTTGTTTTAAGGGAATAGTTTCAGAACCCACGCGAATCTCGAGTGGAAGATTATTGCGGTATTGGTTGCGTTCTATTGCGTCTACAGTGACCGTGCTAGCATCTGGGCTGATGGATAGGGCGTAAGGTGTTTCAGGAATCTCGAGCCAACGCGCAACTGTTCCAAGTAATCCGGGCAGTTCTTTCCAGTTGGTTAAGGTATCGGGGCGGTTTAAGTCTATGGTTAGGGCAGCGGTTCGTCCTAAGCCTTTACGAAGCACCGCGAGTACGGGTTCGCGGTCTGCACCCATGAGGATTGGTTCGGCTTCGGATTTTAGGGTTGTGGCAATATACTTAGCGGCTCTTGGTGGTTGGTTCAAAACACTGTTTGCTAAGGGGTGAGTTTGTAGCCTCACAGGTTGATTGGTGCGTATCAAGGCGCGTTTAGAAGTCAGGGCTTCGGTGGTAAAAATTCTGGGTAGGGTGTCGGGGTCTTGGGCTTGGTAATAACGTCCACCACCCGCCCCAGAAATTATTTTTAAGTTTTTACTGTCTGCATCGCCACCCACGCCGATACTCGAGGTGGTGATGCCTTTTTGCTTAGCGGCTCTGGCTATTGTCTCAAAATTCGGTGGGTTTGAACCTTCTCCATCGGCAAATTGTCCGTCAGTCAGAATAATAATGTGTTTGACGGCTGCCTTGGAATTCTCTAAAGCTGCAATCGCTTCTAAATACGCTGGAGCAACGATTGTTCCGCCAACCGCTTCGATGGTTTCAATGGCACGAAGCATTTGGATTTTGTTGCTTTCGTTGGCTCGAGTCGGTTTAAAAATCCACTGTGGCGTGTCCGAAAAAACGATCAAGCCTAAATAATCGCGTTCATTCGCTAGTTCAACCACATTGGCAACCCCCTCGAGCGCTAAACCCAGTTTTTGTGAATTGCTGCTGCCGCCCGTGCCAACCATGCTTAAACTTCGGTCTACGACCATTACCATCGAAACCAGTGGGACATCCACGCGGGTTCGTAGGTCACTCGAAATCGGCATCGAGGCTTCTAAAGGACTGCGATTCCAACCGCCTAAACCAAAACTCTGGTCGCCACCAGTCAGCATTACCCCGCCACCATCTTCGATATAACGACGCAGTAATTCTTGTTGTGAGCGGGTCAGGGCAGTCCCTTGGTCTTCGGTCAGGGTTGCGGCGGCTCGAACAAATACCGCACTGTACGCCAGTGGTTCTCGGACTAAGCTGACATCACCTTCTTTGGTCTTAAAACCCTGCGTGCGAAGTAGTTTAGCAATTGCTGGGTCGTTAATTACCAGCACTTCACGCGGGGCTTTGACGCTGAGTGCCAGACTGCGGCGGTCATCGCTGGTTGGTTGGGCAAAATCTGGGATAATGCTGACCTCGAGTGAAATCCCACCTCGGTCTGGAACACGAAACTCGAGCGGTAAGCTGCTTCGCCCCACAGGTAACGCAATGGTTTTTGCAGTCAGTTGCACACCGTTCAGCATCGCTTTGACTCGCACCAAAGTTTTTTGGCTGGTCTCGAGAATCGTGTTGGTCTGTACTGTCGCCCCGGGCGCGAGGCTATCTGGGGCAAGTAAATCCACCACCGCCGCATTTTCTCGAGTTCCGACCCGCAGGACATCTATGGGAATGTTCGGGAGGGCTTGTAAGGCATCACCTCGGGTTTCGTTCCCATCAGAAATCAGTAAAATCCGTGTCGGTTGCAAAGAATTTGCTGTTTGTATGGCGGTGGCAATATCGGTTTGGTTCGGCTCGAGATTTTCACGGCTGGCATTCCCTGCTTGTCCTGCAAAGGATAATTTGGCTTTGGTATTTAGGCTTGGCAGGGTAATTCTGGCAGCACTATCAGAAACATCCTCGAGAATAATCAGTCCGGCATGGCGTTGCTCGAGCAGTGGATTGGCTACGGCTAAACTTAGGGTGAGAATCGCTAAAGTGCGGAGAAGTAAAATCGGTTGGCGCAAAATTTGCAGTTTAGAAAACCACAAACCAATAACCAGTCCAATGATGGTTAAAACCAAAAAAATTGGGTATTCAAAAACCAAATTCATGCTGCCCGCCTTAGTTTTGGCAAAATAGAACGCTGTCCGCGCAATGCCGCCTCGAGCAGTAAAGCAAGCAATGCCAGAATCAGCAATGGTAAACGCCACGGACTAAAATTATCCGTACCAGAATTCGGATTTGTATTTTTTTGTTCTGCTCCAAGTTTTTCCATGCTGGATTGCCCATTTAGAAACCGTGTGGCTTGACTCGAGCCGAGATTCGCCACCAACCGCTCACCATCAGAGGTGTACACCCCAGGCAGTAAGGCTTGATTAAATCCACTGGCGATGTTGTCTTGAAAAGTGATATTTGTGCCGAGCCGCGTTCCAAGCGGCACATTTTTGGCATTGGCGTACTCTTGAATAATGTTAAACAGCAGCACTGGAAAAGCTGGGAATTTTCTCAGTTCGGTCTCGAGCGGATGAACCCCAATGTAAACCGCTCGAACATTGGCGGCTGTACCGCGCCAAATCAGGGGTTTATCGCCAACATAAACAATTGGTGTCCAAGTGCCATTGGTCAGTTCTGGGGGGCTTAGGGGGGAACGCCGAACTCGTACACCCTCGAGATTGACAAATCTTAAAATGTTATCGGTGCTGTTGCTTCGGGTGATTCGTTCAAGTTTAGGATTTTCGTCTTTTTTCGGTAGTGGCGCAAAGATAATGTAATTCCCATCAGGTAATGCTCTGGGTACTGCCCCAACCAAAACAATCGCGTCGTACCCTCGAGCAGTGCTGGGTGGGGTGTCACGGGCGGCGGTGCGAATTCCGGGGACACTAACGATGGCTTTTAGCACATCATCTTGGGGTGGTGTGACCAGCACCCGACTAGAAATTTGGTAAGCGTAGGCTTGGTTATCAAGTGCCATTGCATCGGGGTTGAGCAATTCGAGTTTGTACGTTCCGGGTTGCAAGCTCACTTTAGGAGTCCAAGTGATTGTGCCGCGAACAGGGATTTTTAATTCGCTTTGGGCAATTGTTTTGTCTTCTCGAGTCAATCGCACTTTGGCAGTCACGGGTTTATTTTGGTTGCTCTCGAGTGCCACAAAAACTTGTGTGCCACGAATCGCAAAAGCCGTAATCCCCACATTTGTACCGTTGCCCAAAATTCTGTGCCAAGTCCCTTTGAAATTGGCTGGGGCGGCTTGGCTAGTGAAAACCACGATTTCGGCTTGTGGCGAAATGCTTAAAGCCAGTGCAATGGCTGGTTCAAGTTGGCTGCTCGAGTCTCCAGCCGCTAACGCCTGTAGTGCCTTTTGGCGGGTCTCGAGGGTGGCTTGGCTGTGGATGATTAGTGTGGCACTCAGACCCGCCCTGATGACCGTTACACGTCCGCTCAGCAAAGGTTTAGCCAGTTCTTTGGCTGATTCTAGTCTCGAGTTTGTCTGATTTGTGCCAATAATGTCCTTGGCGGTCATGGCAGCCCCAGCCTCAAAAATCAGGACTCGTTCTCGAGTATCGGTTGTGAAACGCGGTGCAGAAGCGCCTAAAGTGGCAAGTAAAACCGTTAGAATTTGTAACAAAAGTAGGATGTTGGGATTAAACTTAGCTCGGCGTTCAGGGGCTTCTTCTGCGCCCCACAACCACAAAGCACTGACTTTTCGTTGGCGTTTGGCTTGGCGAATAAAATGCAGCCACAGCACTATCGGAATCAGGGTTAAACCGATTAAGAACCACGGCGCAGCAAAAGTCATGGGTGTAATCTAACGGCTTTTGAGGTGGGATTGATGGCAAAAAATCGTCAATTTTTAATTCGTTTTTTGGCACTTGTCCACAAGGGGCTGTTGACATGTGGATAATTCAAGCCGTCAAACACAGCCTTAAAAAAGTTATCCACAATATCCACAGAGTTATCCCAAAGCTGTGGATAACTTTTTAGACTCGAAGCGGATTCACAATCGCCAAGTATCCGGGGTCAGATTCTGCCGTGAATTTGGCGGGTGCATTCAAACCCAAACCAATCAGCACTTCGCCTTCTATTGGTGATAAGGCTTCGGTCAGTTGCTTGGCTCTAAAACCCACCGTAATCGCTGGTTCAGAACCATGCTGCACCACATCAAGCACATCCTGAGCGCGTCCAAAATCAGATTCTGCCACCAATTGCAATTTTCCGCCCGCGACTATGAATTCAACTTTGTTGTTGCTGCTCTTGTCTGCCACAACCGCCACTCGAGCCACCGCTTCACGTAGCGCCCCTGCCGAGACCGCCACAGTTACACTCGAGGAACTTGGGATGACCCTTGCATAGTCTGGCAGTTCGCCATCCATCAGCTTAGCATTGATTCGCACTCGGTCAGTGGCTACTGAAAGTGTACCTTGGGAAATGGTCAGTCTGACTTCGCCATCTTTAAGAACTCGGATTAACTCATCGGCGTTACGGGCTGGTATGACCAGTTTTCGGGCTTCGGTGGTACTGGATGCGCCAAAGTTGCGATACGCCAATCTAAAACCATCGGTTGCCACAACCCTCGAGCCGTTGGTGTTTAGTTCAAGTTGAACGCCCCTAAAAATAGCACGAAATTCTTCGGCGGCGGCAGCGTAACGCACACTGGTCAGGCTTTTGGTAAATTCTTTGGCATCTAGAGTCAGATGGGTTTCAGTTGGAAACTGTAATTCTGGGTAGGCGCTTAAATCGCCAGTTTGAACTTTGAAGGTGCTACCGCCACTAGCAACGGTCAGTTCTGAACCTTTGAGGTGCAGTTCGACCAATTCGCCAGATAGAGCTTTCGTGATTTGAGCAAAAAGTTGAGCGGGAACAACAAAATCTTGTCCATCCACAATTTGTGCCTCGAGTGAGTATTCGATGTCAATTTCTAGGTTTGTGCCAGATAAGGCTAAACCTCTTGGGGTGATGGCAACTTTTAATTGAGTTAATGCAGCGTTGCTGCTTCGGGCTGGTACGATTCGTTCTAAAATTCCAAGGGCTTCACTGAGTTGTTTTTTCGGGATTTGTACTTGCATATGGATTCCTCCGATTTTGAAAACTTAAGATTTTGCTTGAATTTATTGAAAATCAAGACTTTTGGAGCGTTGGTTTAATACTAACAGATTAAATTATATAAATAGTAGTAGTAGTAATAGGGGCTGTGGATAGTGTGGATAAGTGGCTTTAGAGTCGTCTAGCACAATATTTCACTTGTTGATAATTCTGTGGATAACCTAGGGGTGTTCTGTGGATAACTATCTAATAACTTGGCACTTATCCACAGGTGTTTTCGGGGGCGGATTTATGCACAGCTTATCCACAAGTTATCCACAGCTTTTCCACAGGGTTATGAACAGGGTTATCCACAGCTTGTGAGTGGTTTTTCTTAGGATAATTTGGCACGAATCTCCCGAATATTGGCTTGAAGGTCATTATCTTGTTCGGCTTGCTCAGTAATTTTTTGAATCGCATATAAAATTGTACTGTGATCCCTAGCAAAAAACGCACCAATTTCAGGCAAACTGTGGTTGGTGAGTTCACGAATCATAAACATCGCCACTTGACGCGGCATGACCACTTCTTTGGCACGCCCAGCCGATTTTAGATTTTCGGTTGGAATGCTGTAATGCAGGGCTACAGTATCAAGAATATCCTGCATCTCGATACTGACTTCGGTTTCGGTAAAGACGTTACTGAGGGCTTTAGCGGCAATTGCCCTCGAGACTTGATTGCCTTCAAGTCCGTTCAAACTGGCAAAAGCAATGACCCGCATCAGCGCTCCTTCGAGTTCACGGATGTTACTGGTGACTTGCTTAGCAATAAATTCGAGTACCTCGTCAGGAATATACATTTGTCGGTATTCGCTGTTCATCCGCAAAATGGCAACTCGAGTCTCAAATTCGGGGCTTTGAATATCGGTAATTAGACCCCACTCAAAACGGCTGCGAAGCCTTGCCTCGAGTGTCAGAATGTCTTTTGGTGGGCGATCAGAAGAGAGAATAATTTGCTTGCCAGCCTCGTAAAGCGCGTTAAAGGTATGAAAAAATTCTTCTTGGGTGCGCTCTTTACCTGCAATAAACTGTATATCGTCTACCATGAGCAAATCCACACTGCGATAGCGATCCTTAAAATTGGTCATTTTATCTTCACGAATCGAGTTGATTAACTCATTGGTAAAAGTTTCGGTGCTGATGTATTCAATGCGTTTATCAGGAAAACGCTCTGCTACACTATGTCCAACTGCGTGCATTAAATGGGTTTTGCCCAACCCCACCCCACCATAAATAAAAAGTGGATTATAGGCTTTTCCGGGTTGTTCGGCTACAGCTAAAGCCGCCGCGTGAGCAAAGTTGTTATTTGGTCCAATTACAAATTTTTCAAAGGTGTATTTAACATTTAGCTTTAAGCGTCCATCATCATGAATTGGTGTTTGAGTGCTGCCTTTGGCTTTTTGTTCGGGCATTAACATGGCTTCGGGGGTGCTAGGCAATACTTTGAAACCAATTTTTGGGTTGGCTGCACCAATATGACGCAATGCTTCCTCGAGTAGATTTAAGTAATGTTGTTTTAGCCAATCTGCCGCAAAAGAGTTCGGCACACCAA
>JBEGTV010000026.1:0-12526 GCA_041179225.1 Deinococcota bacterium
TTATGATACACTCCTGCGGTTTCAACCACGGAGGGGTGCCAGAGTGGTTGAACGGGATAGTCTCGAAAACTATTGTACTCGCAAGGGTACCGTGGGTTCGAATCCCACCCCCTCCGCCAAAAGAAGCTCCTAGCTCCTAGCTACGGAGCTTTTTGAATTGCATAAGCACAGTCTTCAGTTGAGTCTCGAGGTTTTGTGTGTCACCTGTGTTTTCGAGAATGTACTTGGTTCGTTTGCGTTTCTCAAGCGTTGGCATTTGGGCTGCATCCCGAGCCAAGACTTGTTCACGGGTGCTGCCGTCCCGCGCCATGACCCTTTTCAGACGCATCTCGAGTGGTGCATCTACTAAAATTACCGCGTCAAACAGTTTCTCAAGACCATTCTCGAACAGCAACGGAATGTCTTGCACAACCATTTCTGCACCAGCCAGTTCTGCTGTACGGCGGGTCATTTCGGTTCGCACTCGAGGATGAATAATGGCGTTGAGTTGTGTTCTGGCTTCGGGTTTATTAAAAATAAGTTCGGCTAACTTTGGACGATTTAAGCCATTTTCTTGCACGTACTCAACCCCGAAAGTCTTTGTTACCTCGAGCAGCACAGCCCTTGAACTCGAAACTTCTTTGGCAATTTGGTCAGCGTCCAGCACAGGAATACCCTGCCCGAGCAGCAGTTTAGCTACGGTGCTTTTACCGCTTCCAATTGAACCTGTTAAACCAATTTGTAGCATTTTAAGCACCTTATGACATCTGCGCTTTTGCCAGAACATCTTGGGCTTGCGCTCGAGCTTTGAGTAAATCGTCTTGGTATTTTAAGAGCGCCCCAAATGAATCTTCAATTTTTCCTGCTTCGAGAATGGTGATGTTCAATGCCATTAAACTCGCAGCCCAATCTAGGGTTTCGGCAACCCCGGGTGCTTTGTATAAATCAAGTTCACGTAAACCCTGCACAAACGCCACGATTTGCTTACTTAATAATTCCGGGATATGCGGCACTTTTTGCTGTAGAATCCGCAATTCCTTAGAGAAATCTGGATAATCAATCCAATGGTACAAGCAACGGCGTTTCAAGGCATCATGGATTTCTCGGGTACGGTTGCTGGTAATAATCACCACGGGTGGCTTAACTGCTTTAATCGTGCCAATTTCTGGAATGGTAATTTGCCATTCAGCTAGAAACTCGAGTAAATAGGCTTCAAATTCTTCATCGGCACGGTCAAGTTCATCTATTAGTAACACTGGGGCTTGGTCATGCTCGAGTTCAAGGGCTTGTAAGAGTGGGCGTTTAACCAAGAAATCCTTTGAAAACACTTCGCGGCGCACACGGCTTCCATCGCGTTCGCCCGTTGCCTCTAAAAGCCGAATCTCAAGCATTTGTCGGGCATAATCCCATTCATAGACTGCACTCGAGACATCAAGCCCTTCGTAGCACTGCAAACGAATCAGTTTGGTGTTTAGGATTTGCGCTAAAACCTTAACAATTTCGGTTTTACCCACGCCCGGTTCGCCCTCGAGAAACAATGGTCTGCCGAGTTGCTGGGCTAGAAAAACGGCTGTGCCAAGCGAACGTTCGGCAATATAACCATGTGCCTCGAGCGCAGTTAAGGTGGATTCAATGGACATAAGCCTAGTCTATCTGATTCGTGATGCGTTTTATCCAATGCAGTTTATTTGGCATGATTCTAAGGTTTATTTTTGAGATGGCTTGAGATGAGTAGAAGCAACTCCAATAATCAGAGTTGCTCGAGACAGAATTTTGAATTGCTAAGCTAAAATAATTAGTCTTGACAAATTACTAAAATCTGAGCATAATGCACTCAAGTTTGCTGATGCCTAGATCGGCGACAAAGGAGAAATACTTATGATGCGAGTCAATACCAACCCTTGGAAGTTAATGGATGCAGTTCTGGCTGACCTCGAACGCAACGGTAAAACCAAAAATTCGGAAACTGATGTTTTTGAAACTGCTGATGCGGTGCTGGTCAAAATGAACTTGCCCGGAGTTAGCCCAGAGAATGTTGAACTTAATCTCGAGCGCAATGTTTTAACCCTGAGTGCCAAACTCGAGGAAATCACTCCGGAAGGCACAAAAGTCCTGTGGCGCGAACGGGTAACAGGTGAACAAAAACGAGTGGTGCAAATTCCAGTACGCATTTTGCATGATAACATCGAAGCGAACCTTGAGCATGGTGTTTTGACAGTTAAAATTCCCAAAGCCCCTGAAAGTCAAGCCAAACGAATTGCAATTAACAGCTTTCAATCCTAAATTCTGCTCAATAAAAACCGATTCAGCGCCCCCTTCGCTGAATCGGTTCTTTTATGCTTACATAAAGATAAGCCGTACCAATAAACCACCTTGTTCTGCACGGTCTAGCTCGAGTTTGCCATGATGCCGTTGCACCACCGATTCAACCAAGGCTAAACCCAACCCTGAACCTTCGATATTTTGTGATCCCAAGCCACGCTGAAATGGACGACAAATCCGTTCAAAATCACTTGGGGCGATTCCAGTGCCATTATCAGCAACCTCAATCACCACAGCTTGGGCTTTAGGGTAAGTTCGCACCCAAATACTTGAGCCAATCGGGGTGTGTAGCATGGCATTCTTGAGAACATTCCCAATGGCTAAACGTAAGGCTTCAGGGTCGCCTTGGATGGGTGCAGAAAGAAGCTCTAACTCCAGATGCTGCTGTTTTTCCTGTAAACCCAGCGAGCCAGCTTCGCAAATTTCTAAGCAGAGGTCAGCTAAGTCAAGGCTTTCTTGGACAAGCGTGGTGGTTGAGAACAGCAACAAATGCAAGACCAATTGCTTCATAGCACTGGCAGATTGTTGCAAAGCGCTAAGGGTGTTTTGATACTCAAAGTGGCTTTGAGGCTGTTCTAAACTCAGTTCGATGCGGGTTAATAATTTGGTCAAAGGCGTGCGTAATTCGTGGGCAGCGGCTAAAGCAAAAGCTCGTTCGTGTTGTAACGCCTGCTCGAGACGTTCAAGCATGGCATTGACGGTTGAAGTCAGTTGGGTCATTTCATCTTGTCCAAGCGGTACAGGAACACGTTCATGGGCATCCCCAGATAGGGCAATTCGTCTTGCCATTGCGGAAACCGCGCCGATTGGTCTAAATGCCCGCCCAACCAAGGCGTAACCACTGCCAAGCCCAATTATAGCCAGTAAAGGAACACCCCAAAGCAGTAAACTCCGTATTGTCCCAAGGGTGTTTTGGGTGTCGGTCTCGAGTCTTGCGGCTTGTACCCAGTAACCGTTTTTGGCTTGGAGCATGGCAACACGGTAGCCCCATACACTGCGAATCCCTTGGCTAAAAACAGGTTTTACCGGACTCGAGTCGATGCTATTTGGGCTGCTAAACACCGTGAAAAAAGCGGCATCGGCGGGTTTGTTGGGCGATTCTCGAGGTGGTAGTGAAGTTGGCTCGCGCCCCGAATTATACGGACGGGCAAAGTCTTCGGCAGCCTGCCAAAGCCATCTGTCCAGCACTTGGTACAAGCCCGCTTGTGTGGTCAGGTAAACGGCTGAACCAATAATTAAACCAATGACCACAATCAGTCCTGTGTAAAGCAGCGTTAAACGCCAGCGTAAACTCATGAATTACCCAAGCGGTAGCCGCGACCACGCACCGTTTCAATCAAATCCAAATGCAGTTTTCGGCGCAGGCTCGAGATGTAGACATCCACAATTTTGTTGGTTACACTTGAATCGTTTGACCAGATGCGTTCGATCAGTTCTTCACGGCTAAAAACCCTGCCCGCATTCAAAGCAAAATACTCGAGCAAAGCATATTCTCTTGGTGTCAGATGCTTTGGTAGCTGTTGGGCATTTTGGACTTGTTTTGCAGTTAAATCAATTTGAAAACCAAATGGCAAAGTCAAAATGTTGCTCGAGCGCCCACCTGAGCGCCGCACCAAGGAACGCAACCGAGCGCGTAATTCACGAAAATCAAAGGGCTTAGCAAGGTAATCATCGCCGCCAAGTTCTAAACCGCGCAATTTGGAATTGATGTCGCCTCGAGCCGTTAAAAATAAAATCGGGGTGTGCAAACCAGCTTGGCGCAAACGCTGTGCCAGCAAAAAACCAGCCTCAATACCTTCGGGGAGCATGACATCCAGCACAATTGCGGCATAGGTGTCTAAGCTGCCCAACGCAAAACCTTCTTTGGCGTTCGGTGCATGTTCGGTGGTAAAACCATCTTTGCTTAAGCCCTCGAGCAGTAGGGCTGCCAGTTCTTGGTCATCTTCGATTAGTAAAACCCGCATACACCATCCTAAGCTCCGACCACCCGTTCGACAAACCAGTATGCCCCAGCCGCAATGACAGCCAAGGATGCCACCCGAATGGTCAGTGCGGCGTTATTGGGGTGATGCCGCCGCAGCCACGCCAAGAGTGGTGCAACCAGCAACACAATGCACATCTGCCCGATTTCCACGCCACCATTAAACGCCAATAAAGCCCATGCCAAAGCCTCTTGTGGTAGCTCGAGTTCAGATAGTACCGAGGCAAACCCAAAGCCATGAATCAACCCAAAGCCAAACGCGAAAATGATACGAAGGTCGTGTTTATGTTTGAAAAAGCCATGTACCCCAACAAACACAATGCTGGCAGCAATAATGACTTCGACCAAACGAGCAGGAGGACTGAGAATTTGCAAGGTTGCCAACACCAACGTGATGCTGTGTGCCAAAGTGAATGCCGAAACAATTTTCAGGAGTTGCCACAGATTCCCGCCCAAGAGCAACAATCCGACAATAAATAAAATATGATCAAAGCCAATAAAAATGTGATGAATCCCCTCAAGTACAAAATTCCAAACCACTTGCCAAACAGATTGCTGGCTGGCTTGAATGGTGGCTCGGGTTTTATTGGCATCAAAAATCAGTTGCTGCTCGAGTTGATTGTCTTTGTAAACATCTAAAAATGTTTTGTGCAATGGGTTATCAGGAAATAAATTGCTTTGAACCAAAAAAGTTTGTTGAATTGAGGCAAATTGCCAAATGACTTGGATTTCTTTGCGATTCGGGAGGGCTTGGAGTTTGAAGTCAGTGAATCTGAGCGGCTGACCTGCCACCTCGAGAATCAAACGCTTTTTTACAAGCACCAGAATTTCTGGCTCGAGTTTGGCAAGGTTTTGGGCTTGCAATAATCGCTCTGGAGCAATGTTACCGAGTTGTCGTGCCAAATCTTTAACAGGCATCTCGAGTTGAATTTGGCTGGGTTGGCGTACCTCGAGTTTGATGCGGCTAAAAGAAATTTCGTGGGCTTGAGCAAAACCAAGAATGCACCACAGGACAATCAGTGACATTTTGAATTTCATGATTGTAACGCCTTGACTTGCCCAAAACGCGCTCGAGAAAACCATAGTAAAATCCCAATCACAGCAATAAAACCCAGCCACCACGGAAAAACCCAAGGCAGGGCAGATTCGGCAACCTCATATGCGACTTCAAAGGTTTGTTGGGTCTGGTCGCGCTGCTGCGAAATAATTTTTACTGCACTGGACTGCACAAACACATTGGCAAGATAGCCACTATTAACTGGAGCAAAATTGTTCTTAAAAATAAACTGGTTTTGACTTGAGGCACTGATTACACCAACAAAAACCAATTGCACTTGCCCACCGCCCAATTTGATTTGTTCAATCTCGGAACTTTGACTAGACTCGAGGCGCAACGACACAGGCGTGTTATTTACCCTTAAGACGATGTTCTCGAGAACTACACTGGCAAGGGTTTGCACTTCTGCCGCGCTGATGTTTTGATCTTGGTTGGAATCAAGTTGAACCAAAAAATCTTTTGCCACCAATTCGCCAGCCGTTAAATCAAGTTCGATTTTGACTTGTTTTGGGCTAAGGGTGATGTAGGCTGCTTGCACCAACATATCGGCGGGGTGAGCCACTGCCATCGGCAGCAGCCACCCCAGTAAAATCAGTGCGCGAATCAGTTTCATTTATAGAGTTTTGCGCCGTAATCGTTGGTTGGGTCACGGTACATTGAATGGGTGTGGTTGGCGGCACTGCCACCCATTCCTTGCGGCGCAAACTCGAGAATCAAAGTTGGTGCAGTCACTCGGAAATACGCTGCCGCACCATCGTTGACACCACCGCTCCAAGCAAAATAGGTGTTGGCGATGTTGGCTTTGAGTTCCTTCATTTTGACGGCAGCGTCTTCGTCGTTGATCATACCGACCCGAGTTTCAACCAAGTCGAGCAACAAGGTTTGTTGCGTTGCACTTAAACTCGAGCCTTTGATGCCTTCGGGCTGCAAGGTTTTTCCGTCTTTGCCAGGTCCAAGGATTAAATCAATGTATTTTGATCCGATAATGGCTTGTTTTTGTTGTGTGGCATCAAGGCTTTTCAGTAATTTACTGGCAGCATTTGGCTCGGCAATAATCGGTTGGACTGTTTTACCATTTAAGGTGTAGGTGGTTGGTTGTCCACCCGTCAGACTTGGGGTAAGGACAATATCTGCGCCTGCCACTGTGGCGTTCAGAGCCATGTGATGCCCACCAAATTGCAAAATCCATGGGCTGGTGTTGGATGGCGTACCAAGAAAAGAAACAAAATACTCGGCTTTACCAAAAATCAGTCTGCCGCCGCCATCGGTGGATTTGAGGACTTCATCGCTGTCTATAACTTGGGTGATTTGCTGATAACCATTTTTTGAAAAAACCACTTGGAGCAAAGCAAACAGCGCAGTTTGTTGAGTGCCGCTCATGTCACCAAGTTTGATGCCATTGCGTTCAAATAAGCCAGTAGGCAAGTTTGACCATTTGGTTTTTTGCGCCGTGTCTGACCAGTCAAAAACCACTTTGCTTTTTTGAGCGCTGCTCAGGGTTTGCAAAAAAGCATTGGCGGCGGTCACCACTTTTTGGGTGGTGGCATCAGCACTTGTTTTAATGCTTGGTGCAAGTGAATAGGCTTCTATACTCGAAATACCAACGGTCAGTAACGCCCCTGTAAGTGCCAAACCAGCCAACCATATCTTCTTTTTCATAGCTTCTCCTTAAGGATGAATCTAAATCATCTTTGTAAATTTTAGGTAAAGAAGCTGAGAAATCTATTATATACAAAATTGTTGACAATCTTGTGTTTTATCCTATTGACAATTTTGCAACCTAACCGATAAGATAAGCGCACCCAAATTTATGGAGGTTCAAATGGCATTAAGCCCGCCTCGGGTTGACCCGAGTAAAAGCAACGGTTCTTGGCTGCGCTGGCTACGAATCAACGAAGCCAGTGTCACAATCGCTACGGTTGCCCTGATTTTACTGATTGGTTTGTTGCGCCCAAATTTCTTAGCTCCAAGCCAGTTGGTGGATGTGGTGCGCCAAGCGGTTTTTGTTGGTGTCTTGGCAGCAGCCCTGAGTTTTTTGCTTTCAATGCGCGAAATAGACCTTTCGATAGACTCATCTTTTGCCTTGACCCTAGTGGCAGGTGCATTGCTGATAAAAGCTGGACTTAGCCCGTGGTTGGCTGCTGTAGCTGCTTTGGCATTGGGAGCGCTTTTGGGCGGGTTTAACGCAGTTGTGATTCAGTACATCCGCATTCCATCGCTGATAGCTACCTTAGCCACACTGTCTTTGTTTCGTGGCTTGGTGTTTGCGATTTCTGGTGGGCATCAAGTGATTGGTTTACCGCTCGAGCATCCTTTTTTTAACATTTTTGGTGGGATGTTTATTTTGGGCTTGCCTGTCTCGGTTTGGGTGCTGGTTGGTCTGGTGATTGTGCTGAATTTGGTCTTAAACTACACGCCATTTGGCTATCGGGTACGACAGATTGGCTCGAATCCAGCCGCTGCCGCTTTTTCGGGTATCCCAGTTTCAAAGGTGCGGATTCAAGCCTTTATGCTTTCTGGAATGCTGGCGGCGGTGGCGGGTTTATTGGCATTGGCATTTTTTGCCAGCGCTGACCCTAATATCGGTTCTGGTTTGGGTTTAAGTGCTGTGGCGGCGGCGGTGATTGGTGGCACGCCTCTGCGTGGGGGTACAGCCACTGCCATTGGGGCTGGGATTGGGGCGGTGCTGCTTTCGGCAGTCACCAGTGGTTTGGTCTACTTTAATATCCCTGCTAATTGGAGTCAATTTGCCACAGGTGCAGTCATTTTAACGGCTGTTTCTTTAGATAGCCTGATTCGTAACCGAGGCAAGCGCAGCATCGAAGAAAATTAGATTTGAAAACTGGATTCAAGCGCTCGAGACAGGCTCGAGCAAAAGGAGATGTATGAAAAAAAGAATGTTGGTCGCTTTTGGAGTTGTCGTGGTTTCCGCCCTTGGTGCTAATGCCCAACCGACGGAACACAACGTGGCTTTTGTGTATTGGAATACCGTTACCAATGCCTTCCAAGAGATGGCGCTGGGGGTTAAGCAAGCGGTGAAGGAATCCAAAGGGGTTAATCTGGTTTCGACTGCGCCAAACGGCAACAACCCTTCGCAGGTGGTGCAGATGTTCCAAAGTGCCACCCAGACTTCAAAAGATGGAATTATTTTACAAGCATTGGTAGCAGATTTATTTGTCCGTCCGGTCAAGGATGCCACGGCTGCTGGTATTCCAGTGATCGCCATAGATGCACCACCGCCCGCCAATGCTGGTGTGGATTTATTCGTCAGCAACGATAACGTTGAGGTTGGGCGTACCTTGGCTCGAGAAATCATCAAAAGCATTCCCGCCAATGCCAAAGGTGAAGTGGTAATTGGTAACACTGGCATTGGTGTGCCGCCGCTCGAGCAACGAATTGTTGGCATGATTGAAATTCTTAAAAAAGAACGCCCCGGGGTCAGCATTGTTGGTCCACTCAATACCAACGGACAAACCGGTTCACCTTCAGAAAATTATGAAGTCTGGAACGGGATTATTAAAGCCAACCCAAATGCTTTGGCATTTATGGCACCCTCTAATGCCGATGCTGCATCGTTAGCAACCTACCAGCGCCAAACGGGTAAAAAATTGTTGGTCGGTGGCTGCGACCTCGAGCCGATTGCCTTACAAGGGGTCAAAGACGGTTATATCAAAGCCTTGGCATCCCCAGAACACTGGCTTAAAGGCTACATCGCCATGAAATTGCTGATTAACCATAAGCAAAAAGGCACACCGATTCCCAAAGGATTCTGGAACTCTGGTTCTTTGTTAATCACCAAAACCAACATCGGCAGTATGATTTTGCGCCAGAGCAGCGAGGCTTCACGGGCGGCTTGGTTTAAGCCAGTGGCAGCTAAGCAACTCGCTAATCCCCCGATTAAATAAGGATAAGTATGTTGGCACTCGAGGCAAGAAACATCAGAAAAACCTATGGTGGGGTAGTTGCCCTCGAGTCTGCCGACTTAGAGATTCAGGCGGGTGCGGTGCATGGGCTGCTGGGCGGTAACGGGGCTGGTAAAAGTACCTTGGTCAAAATCATCACTGGAGCGGTTAAATCCGATGGTGGTGAACTCAAACTTGAGGGCGTAATCACGCAGTTTTCCAGCACCGCCGATGCCGCTAGGCGTGGTGTGGCGGTGGTTTCTCAGGAATTGTCGCTGTTTCCAGACCTTGATATTCTGGGCAATCTTTTTCCAATGCGTGAGCCGTTGCGGGTTGGTCTGGTCAACAAAAAACAGATGCTCGAGGCTGCCATACCCATCTTAAGCCAACTTGGTCTGACCTGTTCGCCGTTTGAGTTGCTTGGCAATTTATCGCTTGCCGAGCGCCAATTGGTCGAAATTGCCAGAGCGCTTCTTGCCAACCCAAAGGTGTTGGTTTTGGACGAGCCAACTTCGGCACTCGAGGCAGCCAGTGCTGGGCGTTTGCTCCAAACCTTGCGGGTTTTGCGGCAACGGCAGGTGGCGGTGGTTTTTGTTTCACATATTTTGCAAGAAGTCATGGAACTCTGCGACGAAGTGACGGTGTTGCGCGATGGCAAGGTGGCACTGCAATCTGCCCCAATCGCCAGCTTGGATGTGCCGCGAATTGTGGCAGCCATGCTCGGTGAGCGCAGCACGCTACCGCACAAAACAAAAACCAGTCAGCGACAAGAAGCCAGTTTGGTTCTTGAGCAGGTTTCGGTGGACAATAGCCCAGCCCAAAGCCTGACCGCCTATGCGGGCGAAGTGCTGGGTTTAACAGGGATTGCAGGGGCGGGGCATTTATTGGCGCTCGAGGTGGCGGCTGGGCTGAGCCAAGCCAGCCGTGGTCAGGTGCGGCTGCCCAACCAAAAGGCTGCCCCCAAAGATTTACGTCAAGCCATTACTTTTGGAGTGGCGTATGTCTCGGGAGACCGCAAACGGGTTGGACTGATGCTCGATAAACCGATTTGGGAAAACATTGCACAGGTGCGTTCAATCGGTATGCTGCGCGACGGCTGGCTGTTGCGAGCCGCCACCCTAAAAGCCCGAGCCACCCAGTACATCGCTAAATTGGGCTTAAAAGCCGCTTCGCTGGATGACCCAGCCAATTCATTATCGGGTGGCAACCAACAAAAGGTCGTGCTGGCAAAATGGCTCGAGACCGCCCCAAAGGTTTTGTTACTCGATGACCCAACCCGAGGTGTGGATGTCGGGGCAAAAGCCGAGATGCACACCATTTTGCGTGGTCTTGCCAAAGATGGCGCGGTGGTGATGCTGGCTTCGACTGACCTTGAGGAATTAACCGAAGTCTGTGATCGTGTACTGGTCTATTTTCGCGGGCAGATTTGTGCTGAGCTAAGCGGTTCAAATTTGTCCACCCAAACTCTGCTCGAAGTGATGAACACAGGACAAGCCCCATGAATAACGACCTTGCACATTTGGCACACATCGAGTTACTAACCCCCAAACCCGAAGCCAGTTTGGATTTTTTTATCAAGGTCATGGGCATGACCCAAAGCGGTATCTCGGGCGATAGCGTTTACTTGCGCGGTTGGGATGATTATGAGCATCACAGCCTGAAACTGACCGCCGCCAAAACCTCGGGGTTGGGGCATTATGCGTTTCGAGCCTCGAGTCCAGCCGCCTTAGAACGGCGGGTCAAAGCAGTCGAGGCTTCAGGGCGCGGCTTGGGTTGGACAGATGGCGACTTGGGACACGGCGCGGCGTACCGTTTGACCGACCCTGACGGGCATATTTTAGAACTCTATTTTGAAACCCAGTGGTACAAACCGACCTCCGAAACCCAGCCAGCCCTAAAAAACCAAGCCTCGAGATTTCCGGGGCGCGGCGCGAATCTGCGGCGGCTTGACCACATCAATTTGCTGGCTGCCGATGTTGCCGCTAATCGCCAATTTATGCAGGAAGTCTTGGGTTGTGTCCTGACCGAACAAATTATCTACGGCACACACGAAAAAGCTGCTTGGCTGACCGTCTGCAATAAATCTTATGACCTTGCCATCAGCGAGGATTATGCCAAAGCTCGAGGGCGCTTGCACCACCTGACTTATGCTGTGGACAGCCGCGAGGATGTCTTGCGGGCGGCTGATATTTGTCTCGAGCATGGGGTGTATATCGAAACGGGTCCACACAAACATGCGATTCAGCAGACTTTTTTCTTGTATGTGTACGAACCCGGCGGCAACCGTTTTGAAGTCTGCAACGCTGGAGCGCGTTTGATTCTTGCTCCAGATTGGCAGCCGATTATCTGGAACGAAGCAGAACGCCAAAAAGGTCAGGCATGGGGTTTACAGACCATTGCTTCATTTCACACCCACGGTACACCGCCGCTTGAGACTGAGGCGACATCTGCCCTCGAGACTGAGGCGACATCTGCCCTCGAGACCGATTATACTCAAAGGCAACCATGACCACCGCCGAAGCCCCTGAACGCACCACCGAAACCGATGATGGTTACGGCTTGTTGCGCCAAGCCATTCTCGAGGGGGACTTACTCCCCAACGAGCGACTGATCGAAACCGACTTGGCGCAGCGTTATGGCTTGGGACGCGCCGCCATTCGCACTGCACTAGCACGGCTCGAGCAGGATGGGATTGTGCAAAGAGAACCATTTCGTGGCGCTCGGGTGCGTTTAATCAGCGAAGCCGAAGCGATTGAAATTCTGCAAGCTCGGGCTGTTTTGGAAGGTTTGGCGGTGCGGGCGGCTGCCGAAAACGCCAAGGCTACCGATATTGCCGCCTTACGCAGCATTCTCAAACGCATGGAAAGCCACTTTAAGGCAGGCGACCTGATGGGCGTTTCCGAAGTCAACACCGAGTTGCATCGGCTGCTCTTAAAAATTGGACAACACAGCACTGCCACACGCTTAATCGAAGGTTTACAAGCCCAGAATGTGCGCCACCAGTTTCGCACCATCCTTGTTCCCGGACGCGCTCCGCGTTCGCTCGAGGAACACCGAGCAATTGTCGAGGCGGTGGCTGCCCATAACCCCGAAGCCGCCGAAGCCGCAATGCGCTTGCATCTTTCGCATGTGGTGGATGCGCTGCGCCAAAGTGCAGGGTTAGCTAAACGCAGTTTGAAATAAAAATAAGTTTACCAACCATTATTTTTTGGCGTTTTTATTGTTGACAAAATCATAGACAAACTTGATGACATAAACCAAAAAAGGAGTCAGCATGACCACAGT
>JBEGTV010000027.1:0-12387 GCA_041179225.1 Deinococcota bacterium
GATGCCAAAGCGGTCGTCACAGACTCGAGCGATAACATTTATATTGCGGCGAACCGCAGTGGTGATATTCTGGTGGTCAAACTTGATAGCACTGGCGCACTGGATAGCACTTTTGGTACATCGGGCAAGTTTTCTACCGCCGTTGGTTCACTCAACGATTCTGCCACTGCGATTGCCCTAGACTCGAGTAACCGTGTTGTGGTGGTTGGTGGCATGACCCAGAGCGGCGGTCTTAGCGATTCGGTGGTGCTTCGCCTGACCACGGCTGGTGCATTGGACACCAGTTTTGATACAGATGGCATTCTGACTTACGACATGACCTTCAACGACATAGACAACTTGGCAGCTGTGACCATAGACTCGAGTAACCGCATTGTTGTGGCTGGAATCGTTTATGTTAGCCAGTTCGCCAATAATTTTGCCGTAGCTCGTATTAACGCTAACGGCACATTCGATACAACTTTCAACACCGATGGAAAAGCCACAATCAATTTTAATGGTACTGACTTTGCGACAGGTATTGTCATAGACAGCAGTAACCGTATTGTTGTCACAGGAAATTCTGATGCTGGAACACGCCGTTTCGTTGCCACTCGACTGACCAATGCTGGTCTTTTAGACACAACATTTGGTACAAATACCGTACCAAATGGTATAGCTCAAGTTTCCATGACCGATTTTTCTCTTGCGACAAGTACGCAGCTTGACTCAAACGGCAGAATTATCATTGCTGGAAGTAACTCCCCAACAGCTTCAACCTCCGATTTTGCAGCGATTCGTTTAACCACAAGTGGCGTATTAGACACTACTTTTGGCACAAGCGGCAAAGCGATTATTCCAGTTGGCACAGGTGTAGAATCTGCTCGAGCTTCGGCATTAGATGAAAGTGGCAACGTTGTTCTTATGGGCGAAACGGTTATTGGTGGAACAAATTACGGCATTGGGCTGGTAAACTTGCATAACCCATAAATGCTAAAAATCCTGACTCGAGTTTTTATTGTTATTCTTGCACTCTTTGCAGTGATTATCTTGTTGTACGCCATGACCCACAACCCACCCAAACCTCGAGCCGTGAATGCTCGAGGTTCGTACTATTATCTTTTTATGGTCTACCTGTCCAATTACCTCAGCCAAGCCAAACTCGAATTGGTCTCGAAAACCGAGTACCGTACCAAAAGCGAACTGCTAACCAGTGCCTATTTTTTTACGCTTCCTCGAGATGACAAGATGCTGGATGTAGAAGCCTTTGCGACGTTATTTATGGCGCAACTTTGTTACTTTGAAGAATGGAATTATGCCGAACTAGACGAAACAGATTTTGCACTGATTGAACAAAATCAACTTAAGCATTTGCTGCAAGCCGAAACCCAAAGCACGATTCTCGAGACACTCAAAGAAATCAATCTGATTATTGATGCTTTTGTTGCTGAACCTGAGCATCAGATTTTTACTAATAATCTGCCCTCGAGTCACACGGCACTGAACGTAGAAGATATTGTCTCGAGTACGCTTTATTTTGGCAAGTGGAATCATATCGAAGTCTTGCTCAAAACAAAAACTGATTTCAAGTTTTTTTCTTGGGCAACTGGAGCATAAAACATGAATTTTTACAATCTGCAATGCAGTTTTAACCAAGGCGAAGCCTACGTTGAACGCGAGAAAGTACGGGATGACCTCAGCCTAGATTTACTCAAAGGTCAGCCGTTACAGTTCAAAGCGGGCGATTTGTTGCTGTACCATTCTCGCGAAAATAAGCAACTGACCGATATGCTCGGCGGCACGTACTTTGTGGTGACTGAACGGATGAAAAACGTTCTCGAGATGTTAGAACCGCAGTACCTCGAGTTTTTTGCAGTCACTGTCCAGACCACTTGGGATAAGCAAAAACACCCATATTACTTGGTCAATGTCCTCGAGACTGTGAACGGCATTGACCTCGAGCAATCCGACTATGATGCTTACGGCGACGGGCTTCCGGGCATTGATAGCATGAAGAAATTGGTGCTGAACAGCGAACGCATTGGCACACGCCAAGTTTTTATGCTTAAAGATTTATACCGCGAATATTTTATCAGCCAACCCGTCAAAGAAGCCCTCGAGCAAGCCAAATGCACAGGCATAGAATGTATTCCAAGTCGGCAATTTAAGAGTGGAATAGCTGCCATGAACATTCAAAAAACCTACGAAATAGATTGTAGTCGTGTGCATTCCGAAGCAGAGTTCTGGCAGGCGTACCTCGAGATCACTAACCCCAACGACTCGAGGCTATTTGTTGGCAACATCGAAGCCTTTGAAGCAGCCCTAAAAAGCCAAAAAGCACCCGGATACCCCGGGCAGTGCGTGATTCGGCTGGTCAACTCGAGTCAAATCAAAACTTGGGCTGATCCATATTTGTTTGAGCGGTTGGAAGCCTTGGCGCACCCAGATTTTTTGTTCTTGTGTGCCAAGCTCTGCCTCGAGTAATACGGTATTTTTTGCTGTACAGTCAGTTGTCTTTGGTTTTGGAGGTCTTAAAGATGGCAGATAAATCTACACCGTTCTGGCAAAAACATGTGGGTGTTTATCGGTCTTTGCTCGAGACCAGTCAAATTGTTTTTAACATTGAACACGAAACTGTTTACCTCAATCACCAAACCATGTTTTTTGATGATGACATTGAAGATTTTGTCTTGCTTTCACCACCTCATACCAGTATCTGCTTTGGTGTTCCGCTTGAGTTTCAATTTCGCTTTGGACACTTTGCGCCTGTAGTACTTCAGGTTGAATTTTTTCATTCCGAAGAATCCAAACGAGTCGTCCTTAACATCTCCTCGAGTATCGAAGGGGTTTTATACAAAGCCCAACATCAACCTGATTTTGAAGCAGCGATGTTAGTGTTACGACGGACATGGAAAGAAACGGGTGTGTTGCGTTGTTGTGAATCTTGTGCTTGGAGTGATTATGAACGCGGCACAAGCTGTGGGCATTTGTTTTGTGCTTTGGCGCATAAGGAACTGTACCGAAAGTCTGCGCGTGGTACTGCTCGAGAACGTCAAGGTTTAACCCTTTTGGGGACTGATTGGGTGGATGAATTGTTTGTTTGTGCCGAATTTGAAGAACGCCCTGAGAATTGGGGGTATCGTGGTTAATGCCGTTCACGATGAATTTTTACTCAACAACTGGATTATTCAAGAAGCCCGTTTTTGGTGCGTGGGATTGTGCTTGATTAGCGTTTTGTCAGGGTTTCTTTGCCTGTTTGGGTATTCCCACAACCCGCCCAGATGCCATCTAAGGTGCTGCCACGCACAGTGTACGAACTAACCCCACACGGAGTCCAAGAAACCGCAAAATGTGTGCCTTGGAGTACGCCAGTGCCTTTGTAACTGCTGCCATCGTTCAGTGTCCAACCAATCACATAAACCTGACCTGTTTGGCGAATCGTGGCTTTACCCGTGTATTTTGTGCCGCTCGAGTGCGAACCTGATACTTTGTACTCGCCGCTTAAATTTGGATTTTGGGCTGTTGCCGTGCCAAGCAGTAAAACCAAGGCAAATCCATACAAGTATTTTTTCATGCTTGCCAGTCTATACCGCTCATGCGTTTTTTGTCTCGAGCCTTATAATTTAGGCAAATCATGCCTAAAGTCTTGTTTAAGCCAAGCCCAAAATCTGCTGAAAATTACGTGCTGCATCCATTAACACGGCAAGCGCGGCAAGCCCTTGGGGTGATTTTTTCGTATAAGGATTTACCTGCTATTGCCCAAGCTGCCCTGCAAAAAGGTGAATATGCCAACACCGATTATGGGCATGGTCTCGAGTATCCGACGCGAGCCGACCGTGCTGACCAAGTGCGAATTTGGCGTTGGGAATGGCGTGACCGCAAAGGAAAAGCGCCAGAAGGACGCGACCAGACACACAAAATTATTTATCGCAAATGGCATGTTCCCGAACGTGTTTATTTGGGTGTTCTGGTTGGGGTTCTCGAGTGCAATGGGTACATGACACAAGCCGCAAAAATTCGTGATGCCAAGACAATAGAGCCAGTAAATGTGCAGTACAAACCAAATATTTACAATCTAGGACAGTATACGCTCGAGCCATTTTCAAAAGAGGCGCATTCGTGCTTAGGGCTTGCCTTATACCTTAAAAACCTTGAGCAGACCCGTGAACTCGCCATCTCAAGAAACAGTTTTGAGTATTTAGATGACGAAGCCTTTATGAATTTTTATGCGTATATTCCAGATGAATTCAAGCAACGCAGAATACGTTTTGAACCACATAGTATTATTTTGGAGTATTTTGGATCGGCAAATGGAAAATTTGAACCAACTCAGCAAATTCTGCCCTTGGACTTGTACTTGGACATGCTCGAGCAACTGCTTTTTATTCATGGTTTACCAAGTCTGCGGAACGATTCCTCGAGTATTCCAACGGTGTTATTTGAACCTTCGGTTCATGATGCCAAAAATTACCAAATTACCGCAACACCACTACAATACGCACTGCTCGAGATAATTGTTGCTTGGGTGCGGCTTGAGGATTGGATTAAGATGGTCTTGGACTCAAAACCGTATGGCTTGCGAATCATTCTCGAGAATGATTCTGGTGTGAGCATGGTCGGAGATGAAGTCACCATAACCTTAGCCGACCATACCCAACAACGTATTGAAAAAACCGTGTTCTTATCGGTACTAGCTGCGATTGTTGAGGCTCGGGGGGATTTAGAAAACGCACAAAAGATTCAGGCATTGCAACCACTCGAGACTATAAGTGTGCAATTCAAACCAGATGTGTATAACCCTAAGAATTACATAATCACACCCTTTGATGCTAGGGTCTGGGATTGCTTAACCATTATGTTTTGCCGACAGAATTTTGAACTGGCATGGGCAGAGGCGCAGGAAAAACGTAGTTTCGCAATTGGTTATTATCACCCGACTTTTAGTTTGATTTTCCGCACGGATAATACCGTGGAACTCAAAATGCCCAATGGCAATGACCGAATCATGCCAGAAAACCTGTATTTATCGGTTCTCGAGCAAGTGAAAGGAATTCATGACCGCTTTTGAGTACACACTAGGAAAAATACACTTAAACGTTGTTTGCTACGGCTCTGATAAAGACATGGTGTTTCGCTTAACAGAAAGCAACACCCAGCAAATCCCTCAAAGTGATGCTTACAAGCCACCAGCAGATTTTGGTTTTATTTGGTTACGTGATGCTGGACAAACGCATCCGTGGTGGTTGGCTTCATGCACCATTAAAGCCCACTCGAGCATCAATCATGGCACAGTTGTGGAATTACTCGATTACATTCAGCGCCACATCACGCACACCGACTACTCACTGCCCTTAAGAATAGAATTTTGTCTGGTCAAAAAAGGCATTACCTTTGATGGCGAAGAAGGCTACCTAATGTGGTCACACAGCCTTAAATAACGTAGCCTAAGACGCTGCAATTGCCTAGAAAAAAAATGTATAACCTTCATCATGAATTCTCGAGTTACCTTGGTACTGGTTGGGCTGAGCCTTTTTTCAGTTGCCTTGTCACACTCTGCACCTGCTTTACCAATCTCACGTCTTGCGCCGCCAACCAAACAATTCTCTTTGCCTTTTGCGGGTGCGCCGGGTGTAAATACTTGGTTGCTTGGGCAGTTGTACGGCAATACGACTGGTGCGTATCGGCGGCGTAACTCGGATTACCGTTCTGGGCAGGGGATTCATTTTGGCATGGATTTTAGTGCCAAGTGCGGTACACCAGTCCTCGCCATTGGTGATGGCGTGGTTTCCGAAGTGGATGGTTCGCACGGCAGCGACCCGCATAACCTTGTGCTTGAACACGCGGGTAATTTATCCAGTCTGTACGGGCATTTGCAGGTGCGATCAAACCTACGCATCGGGCAGCGCGTCAGCAAAGGGCAACAAATTGGTATCTCGGGCGATTCACAACTGACTTGTTACAGCGCTCCGCATTTGCACCTCGAGATCAGGGATAAAAGCCATCAGCGTTTCTTAAATCCTGTTGGGTACATCAATGCTGATTGGAATACAATGGCGCTGATTGGCGGATTCGGACGAGGCTATCAACGCAACCTGAACAATCCGCGCCAATGGCAAAGTCTACAAGATCAACCCAATGCGCGGCGCGGCGGGGCATTATTAAATGATTATGCTCGTCCGTACCCTGTGGCTGCGAATGACCGAACGCTCAATTACCCAAGCCGAATTTATCGCAGTAACAACAGCAGCGCCGATGATGCCAGCAACCCAATTGGTGTCCCTCGAGCCATTTCGAGCGCAGGGTGTTGTGTTTCTCCTTTTTGGAACAAAGACTCGAGTCGGGTGCTGTTTATTGATAAACCCAATGCCAACCCAGCCGCGATTTACGGCATTGATGCCAGTAATCCAAGCGCTCCACAGCGTGAGCTTTCACATGTGGTGCGGTTGTCTTTATCCGAACAATTTGCGATTTTGAACGGCACAAATACAATGCTCGAGCGCTTAGCCACGGGCGAGCGGGTCAGTATTCCCGCCACCAGCGTTTTGTTCTCACCGTCGGAAAAACAAGTGGCATGGACAGTTTCAGGGCAGAGTACACGTTTTGACACCGTACAGACCACGGTGTTTGTGGCAAACCTAAGCCTCGAGCCTAAATTTCGTTTAAGTAATACTCGAGCCGTGGCTGTCTTGTATGGTGGTGGGCTAAGCGGTTGGCTGGGGGAACAGGCTTTACTCTTAAACGGCAAACAAAAAGCCGCCACTCGAGACCGAGATTTAATGCAGTTAGACCTGAAAACCAAAAACCTCAAGACCTTCTCGAGCGCCCTCAATTTTCGCGGGCTAAGTGTTTCTGCAAATGGGCAGAATGTGCTGTACTACGTGGCTTTTGATAGTCAAACTAAAAATGGATTGTTTGCCTTAAATACCCGCACGGGTCGAAAACAAAAACTACCGTGGTTTGGTTCGTACCGTTTTAGAGATGCAAGTCGCGTGGTATTTATCCCGATGCAAAGCAGTCAAACCCATGTGCTGCTCGAGTGGGATTTAAGAACAGGTAAGCAAAGAAAACTCGCGGACTTACAAAGCAAAGTGGCTGGCGATGATTGGCAGATTTCTCCTAACGGCTCGAGTGTCGTGTTTGTTAGTGGCTCGAGATTAAATGTGGTGGATTTGCCTAAATAAATTTTCGGGTGGTCAGTTGTGTTGGTTCAAGTTGCGATAACGAAAAGATACCTCTGTGTCACAATGCTGGGATGAACACCGCACAACTCGAGAAGAAACTAAAAGCCCTTGGTTTTAATCGTTACTTTGTTGGTTCGCGTGGCGATGACGAATTTTGTTTATTCAAAGATGATCGCACTTGGAAAATCGCGTTCTGTGAACGGGCTTGGGAACAAGAGATTCTTTTTGAAACAGATTCCGAAGAATCGGCTTGCGAATTCTATTTGGAGTTAATCTCGAGTAAAATTCGGCATGATTGGTTGGTGGCTAAGTTCAGAAGCGAAACCGAAGCGATTACCCTAAAAAACTGGCTGACCGCTTTGGGCTTAAAAAACCATATCAGCACCGAAACTTTTGCGGCTGCACCACTGTATAGGGTCTGGGTTTATGACAAAAGTATTTTTGTGGTACGGCATTACTTCCCTAAACTGCCACTCGAGCAATTGCCCAGTGTTCTCGAGTTTTTGCCTGTTGCCTTGGCTCGAGCGCAGCATTTTGACTCAAGCGCTTTTGCCCCTCGTGGAATTGTAAGCGATATAGAATCCCAAGTTTGGATGGCGTTGGAACATCAAATTGGCATTGTTATTCCTAAAACCTATTCAGATTTTTTACTGCACATCGGTAATGGAGGACGTTGGCACAGCGCCTTGACTTTTATGGGCTTTGAAGAAGTCTTGCAACACAATAACAAAGAAACATGGCGGCAACCACTCCCAGATTTTCTCGAGCAACTGATTAAAAATCAAGCCGATTCACTCGAGGAACTCACCACCGAACGCCCCGCTTCCGAATCCAGTGATTACGCTGGTTTACTCAGGATTTCGCACTGGAGTTACAACAGTGGCGCACTGTACATCACACAAAATAATGCCATGTTGTACATGGAAACGGTTGAACGCGAACATCGTTTTAGTGTAGAACACTTATCCATGCAGACATGGCTACCAAGTTTACTGCTCGAAGTCCTGAACTTCCTCGAGCCTTATGAACGAATCCTTGGTTTAATCCGCACAGGAGCAAATCTGCACCAACTCGAGCAAGCCCTGCCCGTTAGCGCCAGTCTCGAGTGGAAACACGCTTTTATAGCCAGCATTATTGGTGTTGCACCCGTAGGGCTTGAAAGTAAAATCATTGTTTGGCAGGTCGAAAATGACATTCCTTAACAAAGCCTTTGCTCATTTTTTATTGATTGTCTGGGATTTGACCAAGGCTGCAACATGACCCACCCAAATTATCCTGATTGGCAAATTACCAAGCGCTTGTTGGTGGATGGCTACCCGCTTTTATTGCTCGAGAGAGATACCAAAAAAATCGTGCTGTCCGAAGGCGTGTATAAACTGATTATCGAGTTTTTGTTAAATGTTTCAAAACCCCATACCTCGAGTTTTGATGATGTGAATTCCATCATGCACCACGGTTTTATAAGCGGCACAGGTTGGGCAATTTCAGGGGTTTTTTATGGGCATTTGATTCAACCTTCTGAATTTAAGGATTATATTTCTGACCCAGAATTTAATGCTGAACTCGAGCAGTACCAACAACGCACGGGGCAAGTGCTGAACGAACCTATTTGGCATGTCAGTATCAATAGTGGCGATTGGCGACATGCCAAGCAATTTATACCGCAAAGCAGTGTGCAGAAAATCATTGAACTCGAGACTCAGCTTGTCAGTGCGAGAAAACGTGTGCGTTTGCCCGAGGGTGTGCAAGTTTTATCCGAGGATGAATGGGATTTATTATTTGGTTGGGCGGCTGTTACGGGATTGCGCCCAAGCCAATTGGGAAGGCTCGAGCGGTATGCTGCACGTTATCTCGAGAAATTAGAAACAAAGTCGGTCAACATTGGAGCAGTACGATTTGTGTTACTCAGAGCATTGGATCATGCGAGTTTGTTGAACCGCGAATTTGAAACGGATGGTGTGTATTATCAATTGAAGGAATCGGGTTGTCATAGCTTAAAACTGTGTTTGGACAATGCCGAATACTTGTATGGGTATATCAATTCCCAAGTCAGGCTTAAGTCTGATTTACCGATTGTGGAGGACATCAGGGACTCGAGTATCAGCTTGGATTGGATGTTTCAGACCACCGATTCTAGCCTTAGTCATGTTCTAACCTATGGTTTTTTAGTGGAAGCCGAAGCGTTTCTTAGCGCTGCAAAACCCAAGAATCTCGAGCCTTTAGATTTTGAGGATTTGCTGTTGTTTCTGATTGAAGATAACGGACAAATCAAACTCAGTCATGTGCAGCGCAGTTCAGAGGCAACACCATGAAACTCCCCAAAAACACCCTAGGTTACTTGCAAATAGATGGCTTTTGGTTGCTGCTCGAGCGGCAACACCAAACACTGCATCTGCGCCAGCACGACAACCATGAACGCCATGAAATGCTGCGTTATTTTATCAGTGCGGTGCAGAACCCAGAATTAAAACAGAATCTCGAGCAATTAAAATCTGAGCGCAGCACACCTGTGTTGTGGTACTACCCGATTGAGGATTACCCCAGTGTACCCGAATTTATCCGAATGCGCGAGGACTTTGAACGCACCCGAGGGCAGCCACTCGAGGAACAGGTTTGGACATATAAATTTGTGCCAACAATGGAAAATTCTACTTTCATGGCGCACAGCACCGTGCTTAAACTACTCGAGGTGGCTAAACTTGTCTCCGAATCCAAAACCGATTTCCCAAACGGTGTAGAATTTTATACCGAAGACCAGTATGAACTCGAGTTTGGTGTGGCAAAACAAACGGGTTTATTGCCCAGTGTCCTCAATGCCCTCGAGTCCGATGCAGGGCGTTATGTTGAACTGTTCGAGCATTACGGGCGATTATTTACCCCAAGCGAAGCCCAATTCTGGCGCGAGAATATCCTAGCTAAACTCGAGACGCATAAACTCATCAATTACGAAATATCAAAGGTGATTTTCGGGCAACTCAAAAAATACCCAAACCTAAACCGTGTGGTTCTGGCTGCCGAATACTTTGCTACTTACATGGATTTTACGCTGACTGGCACAAAAATTCAGGACTCCACTTTGGCACTGGATTGGATGATGTTTGACCCCGATTATCCAACAGAATTTGAAATGGATTCATGGGATTTTTTGCAGCATTGCCTGAGTGTCTTTGAAGCCGCCAAACTCGAGTACCCCTATACTTTGCAAACCACAATGAACGGGCAGCAGTACCGATTAATCACGGGTTGGGAACATGGGCGAATCAAACTTCTAACGGTTATTGAACCAAAAGCAATTTCGTCTTTTTTCCAAGACCCATACAAACCAGCCTACCTCGAGATAGCAGATTGGTTTTCTTATGCTGGACGCAGCGAACCCGCCATGAATTGGGATTTGGTGATGCAATGGGATCATTTACTCGATGAACTGACCGACTTGGCAGCCGACCCAAATTTGCCCGATGCGGATTATTTGCTGCATTGCTTGTACTGCCATGTTTCGGCTTCTCGAGGCAGTGCTTCTCGAGATACCGGATTGGGCGGGTTTGTGGCGTATTTTCTGCGTCATCCATCACCAAGAATTAAGCGCTTGGGCGAACGTTGCCGTGCTGTGGCAGGTGGCGAACTCGAGTTTGAGTATTCGGATTGGTGCGGCTGGGGTTTTGTGTATCAAGAACAACCTGTAATGGTCAAAAAAACCAAGGGTAAAAGGCATACATCATGATGCGAAAACCACTTTTTATACTCGAGGCAGTAGCAATCCTCGCCTTACTATTTTCGACAATACTTGGGGTTTTTACCCTGATTTACACCATGCCAACTTTCACGGCTTTGCAACAACGCGGCATTCAAAAAACCGTAAGGGTCTCTGAAAAAGTGCCGTATCGTTTTGGCTGTACAGGACGCAGTTGCAAGAATTACTTACTGAAAATCAGTTTTTTTTCTGGGGTGGATGGCACACAAACGTGGGATTTGGGTTCGGTCAAAATCAATGTGCCAAAAATCAACTTGGGAGACTTGGTACTGACCGAAGTTGAAGTAAGCCAAGCGATTTATGACACCATAAAACCAGACGAAACCATCCGCATTATCTATCTCGAAGAAAACCCAAAAGAAGTCTGGTTGGCGGGTACTGCTTTGCGTTGGACTCCGTGGCTGAATTTGAGTGTTGTTATTGGTATGGCTGCACTTGGAACAATGTTGCTTTTTTGGAATCAAAAACAACGAAAAAAAGCCCTATCCAAAATTGAAACAGGCGGTAGCCCATGAAACCACCCCCAGAACTAGATGGCGCTCGAGTTCTCGAGTGGGCTTGGTCTGATGAAATGTTTGGAATTGTGAATTTCTCTAACGGGAAAGTCGCTGCCATTATCCACGGATTAGCCATTTGCCAGTACACCAATGACCCTCGAGTCTACAGATTTTCCTGTGACCACCAATGGAGCGTCTATCAAGACCAAATTTACGATTCCGTACAAGAAGCCAAAGACCATTTGCCTGAACAGTACCGTCTTGTACAAGCGCAGTGGAACATCATTCCCTCAAAGCTCACAGCCCAAAGCTCATAGCCCAATTCTGGAGAAATCATGGACTTAAAAACCCTAAAACAAGAAGCCAAAAAACCCAGCACCAGCAAAGAACGCCTGCTCGAGCTTGCCAAAATAGACGCGAGCTTATCTCGAGAAATTGCCAAGCGCTACGTTTTGCCCTTAGAAGTTGCAAAAGAACTCTGCAAAAACCGTGACATGCCCACTCGAGCCGCACTCGCCAAGAATCACACCGCCCCACTCGAGATTCTGGAAATCCTTGCCAAAGACCCACAATGGACGGTTGCCAAAGCTGTGCTTGGCGCAAAAGTCAACCGCAAAATAACGTTGTCCCGAATGATTTTTGAAACCATTGCACGGCATAAACGTCATACAGTACGTCAAACAGCCGCCGAGCATTCGCATTGCCCAGCAGATATTCTCGAGGAGTTATCTCGAGATGTAGCGCCAGAAGTGCGTGCCAGTGTCGCAGATAATTTCAAAGTTACCCCTGAAATACTGCACCGACTTGCAACTGACACCGAACTTCGCGTGGTTTGGACTGTCGCAAGCCATGTCAATACCAGCAGTGAAACACTGGATTTGCTGGCTCAGCACCCAAATTCACGCACTCGAGAACAAAGTATTGACCCGTACTTGTCACACTCGAGAACCCGAGAAATCCCAGTCACTCGGCTCGAGAT
>JBEGTV010000028.1:0-12364 GCA_041179225.1 Deinococcota bacterium
TCAGTCCACAGTAAAGCAAAGAACGAATGCAAAATTACTTTTAACCTTCTTGACCCTGAAAGCCCAAAGCCTGCTCCTCGAGACTTAACATGAACGGACTACTTGGCATTTTTATAGGCACATTATTGCCTGTATTTGCCTTGGTTGGACTTGGTGCTATTGTGGCTAAACCACTTGATTTACAAGCCCGTACCCTTTCTCGAGCCGCGTACTACCTGTTCATTCCTGCTTTTGTTTTCCAAACCCTATCAAGTGCCAAAATAGATTTGGCGGTTGCGGCTCGAGTTACGCTTTACACCACCGCCGTGCATTTGGGCATAGCCACACTCGGATTTCTGGTCGCTCGAGCCTTTAAGCGCCCACCCGCCACGATTGCCGCCTATGTTCTGGTTGCCATATTTGGCAATACAGGCAACATGGGTTTACCGATTGTTAAATTTGATATGGGCGCAGAAGCCTTACCAATAGCCGTGGTGTATTTCCTTGCCATTTTAACCAGCAGTTTTATTGTTGGCGTGGCTGCCGCCAATTGGCACAAAGGCATCAGCTTTAACGCGCTCTTGAGCGTCCTGAAAACCCCAGCTTTAATTGCCTTAATCCCCGCTATTATCGTCAATCTTCTTGGTCTCGAGTTACCCGCACCAATCACCCGAGGTGGACAACTCCTTGCCGATGCGATGATTCCCGTGATGCTGGTCGGACTGGGCATCCAACTTGCCAACACGGGAATGCCAAAATTCACCCCTGATGTCTGGATTGCCAGCAGCATCCGTTTGATTGGCGCGGCTGCGCTTGCCTTTTCGCTTGCCCCTGTTTTTGGCGTAACTGGACTCGAGCGAGCCGTCGGGATTATCCAAGCCACCATGCCCACCGCCGTGCTTGCCAGTATCATCGCCTTAGAAAACGACCTCGAGCCAGATTTTGTGATGGCATGTGTGATGCTCTCAACCCTGCTGGCATTACCCGTATTAACGATTGTACTGGCGTTGGTCTAAATTTCAAGTATTCTACAAGGGTTCTCGAGAGGTTTTAACTCATTTCATCTGTTGCATTTATTGCACTTTTTGACTAAACTTCTATCATGAACACATCAGTCCAGAACCTCAATGCACAGGATTCGGCAATTGCTCGAGTGGCACTTGAACAAATAGCTTTACAGCACCCTCAAAACGAGGCAATCAACTTAACTTTACCCGTTCCAGCCATTCAATTACTGCGCGAAATGCTCGAAGCAATGGCGCTCGGTAAAAACGTTGCGGTGTTACCACTCGAGACTGAATTAAGTTCGTTTGAATTAGCCGACCTGCTGAATGTTTCTCGTCCATATGCGATTGGCTTACTCGAGAAAGGCGTGATTCCGTTTCAGTCAGTTGGTGTGCATCGTCGCATACGTTTAGATGATGCTTTGCAATATAAAGCCAAACAACGTCAGCGTAGTTTAGAGGCTATGGCAGCCTTACAAGCCGAAAACGAAGCGCTTGGTTTGCAATGAACTTAAAAAAAATCATTGCCGTCTTAGATGCCAATGTGCTGTACCCAACAACATTACGGGACTTACTCATTTGGTTAGCAGTAAGTGAAACCTTTGATGCCCACTGGACAGCCGAAATCACCCAAGAATGGGTGAGAAATTTGCTCAAGGATCGTTCTGACATCAATGCAGCTCGGCTCGAGCGAACCTTATTGTTAATGGAAAATGCTTTACCTGATGCAAAAATTACCGATTATAAACAGCATCTTCAAGGACTGAATTTACCCGATAAAAACGATTGCCATGTTCTTGCGGCGGCTATAGAAATCAATGCCAGTGTGGTTGTCACTCAGAATTTGCGTGACTTTCCAGCAATTATCCTCGAGTCTCACGGTATTGTGGGGCTTCATCCTGATGATTTTATTTGTGCATTAAAAGAAGTAAATCGGTTTGCTGTTTTGAAAGCAATAGCTGGACAGCGTGCCAATTTTAAGAACCCACCACTAACATTGGACGCGTACCTTAAACGGCTCTCAAGTCAAGGGTTGCCGAAATTTGTCTTATGGTTACGCACAATACTGAGTGAATGATTTTCTCAATAACATTATGGCACTGATTCGAGTACAGTAAACCCTATGTCCGAAGTAACAGTTGTCCTTATCCCTCTCATTGGCACAATTTCAAGTCGAATTTTTGAGAATCCATTTCTTGGAATTGCCCGTGGAATCGTTTATGGAATTAACATTCCCTTGTTCTCATTTGAATTTGAAGGCAACACACAAGAAACCGCCGTTTGTCTTGATTTTATTCGTTTTCCTGTTTCAGAATGGCGTGAACTCGAGCATCAAGAGTATTTCTTTCCAATCAATCCAATTGATGGTTACATTGATGGCTCAGTCTACCTCGAGAATGCACATCACCCCGCCGATGTAACACGTGTTCATTTTGGAAAACTCGAACAGGGCAGCATTTTAGTGACTTTGGAGATTGAATTTGATTTTACCCTTGAAGGTCTGGATTCATTAGGCAAACCCAAGTACATTTGGAAAACTATGCTACATATTGATTCAATGGCTGATTAAGCAAAGGCTTCTTCAAGGCTCTCGGTCACAATCCCAACAATCTCGGAGATTTCGGTGTTTGAAATGGTGAGCGGCGGCGCAATGGCAATGCCATTATCGCCACAACGCACAATCAAACCGCGTTTTCGTGTAGCCGCTTGGAGTTTTCCCCCAATGGATAAAGGTGGGTAAGCCGCTTTGGTGGTTTTATCCTGCACGACTTCAACCAGCATCATTAAGCCCTTAGCCCGGACATCCCCAACATTAGGATGCACTAATACACTCTGCATTTGCTCGAGCAATTCTAATCCACGCAGGTGAGCATTCTCGGGCAGGTTCTCCGTCTCGAGAATCTTGATATTCTCGAGTGCCACAGCACACGCCACCGGATGCCCAGAGTAGGTAAAGCCGTGCATGAACATGCGATCTGGTTTAATCATTTCATTATAAATTGTGTCGGTCACACCAACTGCGCCGAGTGGAATGTAGCCACTGGTAATACCTTTAGCGACACAAAGAATATCTGGGGCAAAATTATACGTTTGTATGCCAAACATCTTTCCACTGCGTCCAAAACCAGTAATCACCTCATCGGCAATCAGCAAAATCTGGTATTTATCGCAAACTCTGCGAATCATTTGCCAGTAGCCATCTGGCGCGGGGCAAACCCCTCCAGCCCCTTGGGTTGGTTCGCCAAGAAAAGCCGCAATCGTATCTGCACCCTCTTTAACAATGGTCTGCTCGAGTTCAGCTTCTAAACTGGCAATAAAGGCATCAGCCCCTAGGTTATTGGGGTTACTACGATAAAAATTGGGACTGGTGACATGCAGGAAACCCTCGGCAGGCGGACCAAAATCCTTCCAGTACGCCGGCACACCCGTAGCTGTTGTGGTCAGCCCACCAATCCCGTGATAGGCATTGTGTCTAGAGATAATTTTAATTTTAGTACCAGACCCTTGAATTGCCCAGAAGTACCGAGCAATTTTAATCGCGGTTTCATTGCTTTCCGAACCACCCGAAGTAAACTGAAAATGATTGATGTTACCCGGCACAATTTGCGCCAATTTTGCAGCCAATTCAATACTGGGTGGAGTGGCTAAGCCAAAGAAATTCGGAGCAAAAGCCAAGGTGTTCATCTGGGTTTTAGCAGCCTCAGCAAGGACGCTACGCCCATGCCCAACATTAATGTTCCAAAGCCCAGCAAAACCATCCAAATAAGACTTGCCAGTGCTATCCCAAACCCTTGTACCCTCGCCTTTGGTCAGAATTAAAGCACCAGTTTTTGCATGACGATGCAAATTCGTGACTGGATGCAAAATATGCGCTAAATCCAAAGCCAAAAGCCGTTCGGTATCCCAAGTTGAGGTCATACAGTATTCTACCTCGAGAAATGAATATGAAGGCTCGAGAAAAACAAACAACCATGAAAAAAAGATTTAACCTTGGTTTTTAGATTGCATTTTGGCAGCCAAAACCGTGTTGTATAACAAATGCGATACTGTCATTGGTCCAACCCCGCCCGGTACTGGCGTAATCGCTCTGGAGACAGCCGCAACCTCGGCAGTACAATCGCCCACTAATTTTTCTCCACCCTCAACAAAAACACGATTAACACTGACATCTATGACCACTGCGCCAGCCTTGACAAATTCTGGGGTGATAAAATTAACCCGCCCAACAGCCGTAACCAGCACATCGGCTTCGCGTGCCACAGCCGCTAAATCTTTGGTTCTCGAGTGGGCAATGGTCACTGTGGCATGGCGCTCTAAACACATGGCTGCCAGTGGTTTACCCACCAATTGCGAGCGGTTAATAATCACCACACGCTGACCTTGGAGTTCAACACCGTAATGGTCTAGCATTGAAATAATCCCAGCAGGAGTGCAACTTCTTAAACCCATTTGCCCAGCCCAGAGCCGTCCAGTGTTGACAACATGCAGCCCATCTACATCTTTATTGGGATCAATCGCCCCCAGAACCACTGATTCGCGGATACTCGAGGCGGCAGGGAAAGGCAACTGCACCAAAATCCCATGTGTATCAGCATCGGCATTTAGGGTTTGAATCAACTCGAGCAGGGTCTTTTCCGAAGTATCAGCAGGTAATTCGGTCAGGGTGCTATTCATCCCGATTTTCTTGGCTCGACGTGCCTTCAAGCGCGTATATGAAACACTAGCAGGATCATCGCCAATGCGAATCACATGCAAATGCGGTGTAACCGAAAGCAATGCCATCTCGGATTTGGCTTTCTCGAGTAGGGCGGCAGCCGCCACATTGCCATCTAAAATAAGTGGTTGAGTCATGAAGTTCCTTTAAGAAAAAAAAGGTAAAAACCTTTAACCCTTTAACCCTGCTTTTTTCTCTTGTTTGCGTCCACGTTTTTCGCGTTTTTCGGCTGGGGCTTCTTGGTCAAGGAGTTTAGCCAGAACACCATTGACAAATTTGCTCGAGTCATCGCCACCGTAGCGTTTGGCTAGGCGCACGGCGATTTCAATAGCGACAGCCGCAGGGGTAGGTAAGTGCAGGATTTCAAAACTGGCAAGGCGCAAAATAGCGAGGTCGGTTTGGCTCATTTGGCTAAACGTCCAACCTTCGATCACCCGTTGCAAAGTCTGATCCACATGGTCACGGTGTTCGTCGTAACCCAAAAGCAAACGATGGGCAAAAGCGATGGCTTCGGGATTGAGGCTCTCGCTGCTGGCTTCAAGCATTCCTTCTTCGGTTTCCGGGTCAAGGGCATCATCTAGCGCGTGTTGCAAATCGAGTTTGGCTTCAACCCATGCCTGATTGATGCTGTGCTTACCTTGTTCGCTCGAGAATAAAACCCTAAAGGCAAGTTCTCTGGCTTTATTGCTGCCACTTAAGGGTTCAGACATTGGCAACCAAAGGCAGTACCACACCTTGCACAGTCACATTAACACTCTGCACACTTAAACCCGTCATGACTTCAATGTTTTCGGCAACCGTGCGTTGAACTTCTTTTGCCACATCAGGAATGACCCTGCCATAATCAATATTCACACTTAAATCCACAGTCACATTTGTACCATCCCTTGCGACGTTAATGCCTTTTAAGCGCTTGCCATTGAAGAACTCGCCGAGTTGCAAAGGTGGCGAGACAGGCACAACACCTTGTACTCCTTCAAGGGCAATACTAGCAATTCCAGTAATTACATCCTTATTAATATCCACATCCACATTTTTAGGGGTTTTTGATGCCATAGGCTTATTGTAGCTCGAGAAAGTCAACTTGAACAGACGGGAAGGCGAAAGAGAGCGGAATCAGTCCATCAACACTTCTGCCAGTACCTTACTTCGTCCGAGTGGGTAAATATGCGCTCCTGCCACACCAACTTGGCGTAAATCCTGCACGACTTTTCGCGCCCATGCAATACCTGCGGCTCGTCCGCCATGCTCGAGGGCAATCAGGAGTGCTTCGGGGATACTTGCCCATTTAGAAACACGTTGTGCCATCTCGAGACTCAGCACAGGCAACACACCATACAGCACAGGAATACTGGGTTGTACGGTGTCTATGAATCGCTGTACTGTTTCCATTTCAAAGACAGGTTGGGTTTGGGCAAAGTGCGCTCCTGCACCAACTTTTTCTAAGAACCGTTGCTTCTCGAGGGTCAGGTCGCTGGCACTTGAGTTGGCGGCAACAGCAATTGCAAAGTTACTTGGCTCGAGGTCACGTCCAGCATAGGATTTGCCTGCGTTTAAGCCACTGACAATACGGGTTAAACCCACTGCATCTACTTCAAAAACACCTTTGGCTTCTGGGTGGTCGCCTTTCTCGGGTGGGTCGCCACGTAAACACAAAATGTTCTGCACCCCAAGGGCTGCCGCCCCGAGTAATTCGGATTGTAAACCCAGTACATTGCGGTCACGACAAGTAAAATGGGCAATTACTTCTAAACCAAGCTGACTCTGCACCAAATGGGCTGCCACCAAGGGATTCATTCGCAGATTGGCTTGTGGGCTATCCGAAATATTAACCGCATGAACCAGTTTTTGGGCGGCGGCGGCTTCCTCGAGTAATTTGGTAGATGACGAACCACGCGGCGGATCAAGTTCGGCAGTCAAGGTAAAAGTTTGACCGAGTTGGTCACGTAATCTCATGTCAACCTCGCAGAATTGGAGTTCATGCTAACCTCGCAGCGCGGTCAGTTTGTTCCCATGGCAGGTTTGCCTGTCCAAAATGTCCATAACTCGAGGTTGGCACATAAATCGCTTGCTCGAGACCAAGTTCTTCAATAATCGCTAGTGGGCGTGGATCAAAGTGTTCTCGAGCCAAGGCACTCAAGGCTTGGTCTGAAATTTTACCTGTGCCAAAACTCTCAACCCGCAGACTGACCGGATGGGCTTTACCGATGGCATACGCCACTTCGACCATTGCTCGACTAGCAAGCCCAGATGCCACAATGTTCTTTGCCATATAACGCGCATAATAAGCCGCACTTCTATCCACTTTGGTTGGGTCTTTGCCACTAAATGCCCCGCCACCATGCGGAATTGCTCCGCCGTAAGTATCCACAATGATTTTACGACCCGTTAAACCAGTGTCCGCTCCAGGTCCACCAAAAATAAATGAACCAGACGGGTTGATTAAGTAATTGACACTGCTCGAGTCTAGCCAATCTGGGATAACGGGCAGAATCACATGCTCAATCATATCGGCACGAATTTGTTCTTGGCTGATGTCTGGGGCGTGTTGGGTACTGATGACTGCCGTCTCGAGACCAATTGGTTTTGCCCCATCATAAATCAAGGTGACTTGAGATTTACCATCGGGGCGCAAATAGGCTAACTCGCCATTTTTACGCACCTGCGCCAGTTTCCTCGAGATTCGGTGTGCCAACCAAATCGGGGTGGGCATCAGTTCTGGTGTTTCGTTCGTGGCATAACCAAACATTAAGCCTTGGTCGCCAGCGCCACGTTCATTGCGCGGGTCACGGTCTCCGCTACGCCACTCAGTAGAAACATTGACCCCACTGGCAATTTCTGGACTCTGCCCTGTAATCGTGTTTAAGACCGCTACATGTTCAGCATCAAAACCAAGTTCGGCACTGGTGTAGCCTACTTCGGTAATTGCTTGACGCACGGTTTTTTGGACATCCACAAATTCGGCACTCGAGGTAATTTCACCCGCCACCAACACCAAGCCCTTGGTCACAAGCGTTTCGCAAGCCACTCGAGATTTTGGGTCTTGACTTAAAAAAGCATCCAATATCGAATCTGAAATCCGATCTGCAAGTTTATCGGGATGACCTTCTGTCACCGATTCAGAACTGACCAAACGATACTCCATAAAACCTCCGCAAAAAATTGAAAAGCGAACCACTATTACAAAAGTGGTGGGACAAAACCGATGCGCTGAATAGAACATTCCCCTTTCTGGAAGGGAAGTCCCTTCCTCATCGCTCCGTTTCCTTTTGAATTTGGGTAACGGCTGGCTGAAGCACCTAAAGCCCAAAAATGAGGGATTGGTTGCTGCAACGGTCAGTGCGCCAGGACGCTCGCGTTGCTCTGGATGAAGCAAGTTAATCGTCTCATGAGATATAACTCGAGTCAAGCGTATAAACGTACCGTATCGGAACACAAACGTACCGTATCGGAACACAAACGTACCAAAAGATTGGTTAAACTACTTCTCATGAAAATTTTTATTACGGGTGGAGCGGGACGAATGGGCAACGACATTGTGCCAAGACTTAAAATTCGAGGTTGGGACATCACTGCGCCCTCGAGTCAAGTGGTTAGTATCACGGATGCCGACGCAATTTCTCGAGCCATAGCAGAAGCCGAGCCTGAAATCATTTTGCACTTAGCAGCCTACACCGATGTTGCCAAAGCCGAACAGGACCACACAGCTTGTTACACGGTCAATGTCATTGGTACGAGAAATGTAGCAAAAGCGGCGAACAGCGCTCATTTGGTTCATATCAGCACCGATTATGTCTTTGATGGTGAACACGGCATGTACCTCGAGACCGACGCACCAAACCCAAGCAATTATTACAGTTTAACCAAAACAATCGCCGAAGAAGCGGCTCGAGCCGCCAATAACAGTCTGATTGTCCGCACCAGTTTTAAGGACGCAATTTGGAAATACCCAATGGCGTTCAAAGATCAATTCACCAGCGCTGACTACACGGATGTAATCGCTAACGAACTCGAGTTGCTACTGATCAATCTGCATCAAGTCCAAACCGATGTACTGCATTTAGTGACTGAACGCAAAAGTATCCTCGAACTCGCACAACGGCGTAACCCACACGTGCAAGCTGGCACAAGGGTCGGTGCAAAAGTTCATATTCCACCAGATGTGAGTTTAGATAATTCAAAGTGGCTTGGCTTAAAAGAGAATTTAGCGATGAATCTCGAGTTCTAATTTGATGTTCCCGCGTCTCGTTTCGCCTTCGATACGTTTAAATTCGATTCTGCCAATACCTTCGGCGGCGAGGGTATCGCCGACTTTTACACCTGTGCTTGAAGTGGCAACATTGCCATTGATACGCACTTTCTTACCTTCAATACCAGCTTGGAAATAAGCTCTCGAGACTCCAAAACCTTTTGCACCAACCACATCAAGGCGTAGACTGGGTACGACCACACTGCGGGTCTTGCTGCCCCGCTCTAAGGCTTTGCCTTCGGCGAGTCTGAACTGCACAGCTATTGTGCGTCCGAGGATCATCAGTTGTTTGGTTGTCTCGAGTTGCTTTGTGCCTTTTTGGTTTGTAGCGAAGTAAAATCCGTCTCGGTCTTCGCGGACATCACCAAGCAATTCTGAATTTAATCCTAGGGCAATACGCAGGTCGTCGGTGTCAAAATCAAGCTCGCTTTCGGTCTCGAGCCGCAGCACCCGCACAGGGTCATCCACATTAGGAATATGTTCTGGGTAAAGGGTGTAGATGACACGGCTGGCATCGGGGAAACCACCATGAGCCGCAAAACGAATACCATCAGCCGCTAAGGCTCGGCGGTCAAGTTCTGTGCCTTCCAAGAAACCTGTGCGGATCACTCGTCCACCTCGAGCTTGTTGTACCAAGGCGCGGGTGTCCACAACAGTCATGGGTGTAGTCTAACTCGAGTTCTTCGGGACTGGCAATCTGTATTTTAGCATAAGCTATTTAGTGCATTTTTAGCCAGACGTAAAATAGGGTAGACTATTTATCGATGAGTAAGCGCACACCCGCCATTGGTTTTATTTTCTTTACCTTGTTCCTCGACATTCTCGGCATTGGCTTAATTATTCCAGTGCTGCCCAAGTTAATCGAAGAATTTACGGGCAACAACACCTCAAATGCCGCCTTTTACACAGGTATTTTAACGGCGGTTTACGCTTTAATGCAGTTTATTTTTGCGCCAATTCTGGGCAGTTTATCTGATCAGTATGGTCGTCGTCCGGTGTTGTTATTATCGCTTTTTGGTTTGGGTGTAGATTATTTACTGCTGGCTTTTGCGCCGAACCTGATTTGGTTTTTTATTGGACGGGTGATCGCTGGGATGACTTCAGCCAGTATTTCAACTGCCACCGCCTATATTGCCGATGTTTCACCGCCAGAAAAGCGCGCTCAGAACTTTGGTTTAATCGGTGCAGCATTTGGACTTGGTTTTATTGCAGGTCCTGCCTTGGGTGGGATTCTAGGCGATGTAGGTTTGCGTGTGCCTTTTTTTATGGCTGCTGGATTAACCCTCGTCAATTGGTTATACGGCTTCTTTATTCTGCCAGAATCATTGGGATTAGAAAATCGCCGCGATTTTTCTTGGTCTCGAGCTAACCCCATTGGCTCTTTGTTGGCACTGCGTAAATATCCTGTGGTCATTACTTTAACTGCCAGTATTGTCTTATCTTATCTTGCTCAAAATGCCTTACAGACCACATGGGTGTTGTACACCGATTACAAGTTTAATTGGAAACCAACCGATGTTGGTATTTCCTTAGCCGTGGTGGGTTTAACCGCCGCGATTGTTCAAGGTGGGTTAATTCGGGTCTTACTGCCCTACCTCGGAGAAAAAAAAGCAATTTTAATTGGACAGATTTCTGCGGTCATGAGTTTTACCCTTTACGGACTGGCAAACCAAGGTTGGATGATGTACGCAATTATTGCCATTGGCGCAATTGGTGGAATTGCCGGACCCGCCCTGCAAGGCGTAATCTCGAGAGGTGTGCCAGATAATGAACAAGGTTCTTTACAAGGAAGTCTAGCTAGTTTAGCCAGTTTAACAGGAGTGATTGGTCCGCTTTTAGCCAACACTGCCTTTGGTTACTTTATTTCTGACACAGCCCCAATTAAAATTCCTGGTATTGCTTTTTTTATGGCAGCAGGCTTTTCAGTGCTTTCCTTGGTACTGATTTTACGGGCATTTCAAACTCCTGCCTTCAAAGCCACGCAAACCGAACAAGTCAGCACTTAATCCTCGAGTTCAGTTTGGGGTTGGTTGGCAACAACGAGTAAACGGCGTTTCTCGAGAAACGTTTCTAAAATCAGAACCGCACTTTGCGCGTCGGTTAAGCCTTTCTCAAGCCGGTCACGTTTAGAAGTGGTCACCAGTAACTGGCTACTGGCTAGTTTGGTACTAAAGCGTTCATCTTGTAAAGCAATCCGAATTCCTACTCGCTCGAGGTCTTTAGCAAATGCCCTGACCCGTTGGGTTTGCCCCGAGTACGCCCCATCGGTACGCAAAGGTAAACCAACCACCACTAGACTGGCATTTTCTTGCTGCATGAGGTTACGAACCGCCGCAATATCGGCAGTCAGTTTAATGCGTTTCACGTACCCGCGAGGGAAAGCGAACCTGCCTGTTATGTCAGACACCGCAAAACCAATTCGGGCAATACCCACATCAAGAGCAATGGCGGGCAGGTCTTGTGTATCCAAGTTCATGATATAAGAGCATACCGTGTCGTGCCTGTCGTGTCACGCTTTGGTAAGAATAATACAGTACAATACTCGCAATGACGCTCGATTTGACATGGTTGGACTTGGTACTGGTGACGCTATTGGCTGGCATCGTGGTACTAGGCGCACGGCGAGGACTACTCGGATTGGTCGCTGCAATCCTGAGTTTAATGTTGTGGTTGGTGGTTAATGTTTTCGGTGGGTTACATCCATTACTTGGTTTTGTACTTGCCTTGATATTTGGCACACTGATTTCGATGTTAGGACGCAACTTATTAAATGACCTGATGCAAAACTTATCTGACTTTGCCAATCAAGCTGCTGGAGGATTAGGCGGATTTATCCTTGGGTTAAGCCTGATTTGTACTTTGGCATTGTCTTTCCCAAGAAGCGAAAATTCAATCAATAAGAACTACAATTATCCCAGTGTTGGTCTGCCCGTTTGGTTAAACGAAGCTGTTTCGGACAGTGCCGTTAAAAAATGGTTGGTGACTTCACCCAATAGCGGCGGGCTGGGCATGATGTCACCGTCTGGCGCAGTGGTCTTAAAGAACTTATTCACCCCAGATATTGACAAATAAGCCATGACAAGAGATTTTACTGTTGCCATATTTATCGTCTGGCAAAAACAAGTGCTGTTACACAAACATCCCAAATTAGGAATAATCGTACCGCCCGGTGGTCACATTGAACCCAACGAATTACCAGACCATGCTGCCCTGCGCGAAACACTCGAGGAAACAGGACTGCACATACAACTGAATGGTGAACTCGCACCGCACAGCCATGAACCCAACGCACCCACACCACTGATTCGCCCAAGAGGAATTCAACTTGAGCAGATTAGCCTAGGGCATGAGCATATAGACCTGATTTACTTTGCATCCCCACTCGAGCCATACGCTGGGGCAATCCTCGAGCCTTTC